>DATDUR010000021.1:0-3981 GCA_035290305.1 Patescibacteria group bacterium | reverse complement strand
CTGTTTAAAAACAACGGGGCGAAATAAGATTAACCCTGTAGGGCCTGGCAAACCAGCTGAAAAATCCGTTCTGAAAGCAAGCCGGTCCGTTTGACCGATGGGTTGGTTAAGGTGCCGTTGGAAACCTGGCCGAACTCGGTCAGATGCCAATCCAGCACCAACTCGTTAACGGCCCTTAAGCGGGCTGTCGACAAATTGGTCTTTCTTGCTTTGGCTTCCTCCCGACGAATCAGACAAGCCGCCTCGGGCATCCTCTGAATGAGAATTTTGTCCCGGTTGTTGCAGGTAATCCGAATATGACCGGTAGAAGAAACGATAATCTGGACATCGGCCTTCTTGGGATTGGCATCACAACAACTGCGCAAAGCTTTGGCCGCGCCGTAACAATCGGATTTGACCATAGCCACCAGCCATTTGCCCGCCTGATGCCTTAGTACCCCGCCGTTTTTAACCTCGTTCTTGGACAACAGCCAATCCGACTTAATGGCCAAGATTGACTTCCAGGCGTCGGCCAAAATTTTGACCTTGAGCGGACCGGGCAGGTTTTTATCCCGCTCCAACTCTTGGGCGATGGCGAGCAGGCTGATGTTGTAGGCCAACTCTCGGTCTCCCGGATACTGCTCTTTCACGAGTAAATCCGGACTGGCCACCAACCGCAAACAATCCATGGATCCTGGCTGCGTAAAAAAGTCAAACGCCTCGCCGCTCTCTTCACCATCATTCATTTGACGGTTCAGCTGATTGATACAATCGGCTAAGGAAACGAATTCTTCCAGTTCCGGCATCAACAGCTGGCTGTCTTGAGCAATGGCTTGAGCCAGACTGTATTGCAACAGCCTGATAGCTTCGGCCGAAGGCGTAAAACCGTTGCCTTCAATCCGCTGAAAATGCCGAAGCATAAATTGCGCCAATAAAATCAGCCGGCGAAAGCTCTTGAGCTGTTCAGCCATGGTCACTTTGAAGGGCGAGTAACGTATGTTGTTGGCTCCGCGGATAACACTGGTAATTAACAAATCTTCCGCGGAAAAAGCGCCGACTTTGGACTGAATATTTATACCATGTTGATCCTGGCGATTCAGCCAGTCCAACAGCGGTCTTAACCAGATTTCCTTATCCAGGCCAAAATGGCGGGCCACTAGCTCCATGGACGAAATCTTTTCGCCGCTCTGACCGTGATGGTCAAACGGCGATATTGAAGCCCCTCCGACATCAATAATAATCCAGTCTTCGGGGTGCTGGTATTCTTTTGGCAATGGTCCGGACGGAACCAAAATAACATTGTTCTGCAACTGCCTTAAACGGTTCGTAGCCAACAATAGAAGCGCCGTAGCTAGCACGGCATCCGCATCAGGAGCAAAGTGGGTTATAATCCCCGCTTTGCCGTTAAAATTAGAAGACATGACTTCCTCCTGTACTGAAAATGGTACAGCATGCGTACTGTTTCCGGCTTAGTTAAAGCCAGTAGGGTTAGGGTTAACGTTGTTTATGTAAAGGTTCTGGAAAACTTTATACAGTATCACATTTTAACAATTTTGTCAATGGTTTTTAGATAAAATAAAACCGTCCGCTGATGTGTAAGCGAACGGCTGAAATATTACTCCTTGACAATATTACTTCTTGGCCATAAGCCAACTTCCAGCCTTGGTCCAAAAACCTTGGCTGGCAATTAACTTTATCAAGGCGACCAGACCGAAGCCCAGACCGAAGGCCAGACCGGAGGTCAGACCGAAGATCAGACTGGCGGCCAGACCGAATGCCAGACTGACGGCCAGACCGAAGGCCAGACCGGAGGCCAGACCGAAGATCAGACCGAAGATCAGACCGAAGCCCAGACCGGCGACCAAAGCGGCAACCAAATCACCGTCTTTACCCTTTAACTTCGTAAAAAGGTAAATGATGATAATTGACCAAATCGGTCCGATTAGGATATCCCACCACCGGCTAATGCCAAATGGCAAGGATAATGTGTCGGTGACTTTCATGCTGGTTACGGTCGGAACCGAACCGGCAATCAAATAGTAGATCACCCAGAACAGGGCGATCAGGCCACCGGTCACAAGTGACCAGCGCAACATGAGCTGTTTGGTTCTCATCTTTGAAACCTCCTTTAATGAACAGTTTTTTTAATTTAATGATATATAATAGTATAAGTTAACAATTTTGTCAATGGTTTTTAGAATATGTTATATTAAAGCCAGTCTTATGAAAACCAATCAGTTAAACAAGTTGCCCGCCCAGCCCGGCATCTACCGTTTTTACGATAAAAGCGGCCGGCTTTTGTATATTGGCAAAGCCAAAAATTTAAACAGCCGGGTCAAGTCTTATTTTGCCAAAACGGCCGGCTTGTCGCCGGACAAGCGGGAAATGGTTAAAAAAATAACCAGGATTGAATTTACGGCGGTCTCCAACGAAACCGAAGCCCTGCTTCTGGAATCCAACCTGATAAAAAAACACCAGCCGCCCTATAATATTGAATTAAAGGACGATAAAAGCTGGCTCTATCTTAAAATCACCGCCGGAACCTATCCGCAACTGGCGGCCGTCAGAAAAAATCTGGACCAACAACAAGGCGGCCGCTATTTCGGGCCCTATACTTCGGCCGGTTCGGTGCGCCAGACTTTAAAAATCTTAAGAAAAATTTTTCCTTATTTCACCGACTTGGGGCCGATGGTGGAACTGGGCAAAGTCGGCAATAAATATCACCTGGGCAGATACATTCAAACCCAATCAATCAATAAACGGCAATGGCGGGAAAACATCAAACAGCTGGAAAATTTTTTAAAGGGCAAGGCCGATGTTGTTAAAAAAAATTTGCTGGCCAAAATGAAACGGGCTTCGGGCGCCAAACAATACGAACAAGCGGCCGCTTATCGCGACCAACTGGCGACCCTGGAAAAAATCATTGTCAACCAGAAAGCGGTCTTGGCCAAATCGGCCAATGAGGATTATCTGGGTTTTTATGAGCTTGGCGGCCGGGCAATCATCAGCCTGTTAAAAGTCCGGGAAGGCAAACTGCTGGACCAGCTGAATTTTCCGATAAAAAATCCGGCCGGCTTGTCGGCCGAAGAAATTCTGGCGCAATTTACGGAAAAATATTACCGGCAAACCGCCGACCGGCCAAAACTTATCTTAACGCCGGTAAAAATTACGGGCGGCTTCAACCCCCAACGCGGCCTGAAAAAGAAACTATTGGAGCTGGCCGCCAAAAACGCCGAACTGCATCTCAAAAATCAGCTGGCTTCTTTTGAAAAAAACCAAAGCCGGGCCGACAAGCGGTTGTCTGCGTTAAAAGAAGTTCTCAAATTAAAAACCCTGCCCCAACGGATTGAGGTTTATGACATTTCCAACATCCAGGGCCAGCAGTCCGTCGGTGCCATGGCGGTGGCCACAGGCGGCCAGCCCGACACCGGCCAATACCGCCGCTTTAAAATCAAGACGGTTTTAGGCATTGACGACCCCCGGATGATGGCCGAAGTCATCGGGCGACGGTTTAAAAACGACTGGCTCAAGCCCGACTTGATTCTGATTGACGGCGGCCCCGCCCAATTAAACGCCGCTTTAAAGGCGATGGCCGATTTAAAGCGTCCGCCGGCCGTTATCAGCTTGGCCAAAAAAAACGAAGAAATCTATTTACCTCAACAGGCCATTCCCTTGAGATTGCCCAAGTTCTCCCCGGCCCTGCAGCTGTTGCAGCAAATCCGCGACGAAGCCCACCGCTTTGCCGTAACTTACCATCGGAAATTGAGAAGAAAGGAATTAGGAATTAGGAATTAGGAATTGGTTATTTGAAATTTATAAAGGTTGACAAACCGGACCTAACCTGTTATTATTTAAAGCGATTTGATTTATGCAAAATATTCTCAATATCATTCAGATTATTTTAGCCGCTTTACTGGTTATTTTTATTTTAATCCAGCAGCGGGGCGCGGGCATGGGCGGCATTTTCGGCGGCGACGGCGGCGTTTACCGGACCAAACGGGG
>DATDUR010000020.1:0-9298 GCA_035290305.1 Patescibacteria group bacterium | reverse complement strand
CCATTTTTGCCAGACTGGGCGGCGGGATTTTCACCAAGGCGGCCGACGTGGGCGCCGATTTGGTGGGCAAGGTTGAGGCCGGCATTCCCGAAGACGACCCCAGAAATCCGGCGGTGATTGCCGATAACGTCGGCGATAACGTCGGCGACTGCGCCGGCATGGCCGCGGATTTATTTGAAACTTACGCCGTCACCTCGGTGGCGGCCATGCTGTTGGGCGGCCTGGTTTTTGGCAATAACGAGAATGCCATGGTTTACCCCTTGGTTTTGGGCGGCAGTTCCATTATTTCTTCCATTGTCGGCAGCTGGTTTATCCGCTTGGGTAAAAAACAGAGTATCATGGGCGCTCTTTACAAAGGTTTGATTGCCACCGGAATTTTATCCGCCATTTTGTTTTATCCCATTACCAGCCGGCTGATGGGCCCGATTGTTGATTTTCCCGTTTTTAATTTATACCTGGCCTCTTTAATCGGCTTGGCGGTCACCGCTTTGATGGTGGTGATTACCGAATATTACACCTCCACCAAATACGCGCCGGTTAAAAACATCGCCAAAGCTTCCCAGACCGGGCATGCCACCAACATCATTGCCGGCCTGGGCCTGTCCATGCGTTCCACCGCCTGGCCGATGCTGGTGATTGTGGCCGCCATTTTAGGCAGTCATTATCTGGCCGGTTTGTACGGCGTGGCCATTGCCGCCATGAGCATGCTCTCTTTGGCCGGCATCATCGTGACCATTGACGCTTACGGCCCGATTACCGACAACGCCGGCGGCATTGCCGAAATGTCCGGACTGGATGAATCCGTCAGGCAGACCACCGACGCTTTGGACGCGGTCGGCAATACCACCAAGGCGGTCACCAAGGGCTACGCCATTGCTTCGGCCGGCTTGGCCGCTTTGGTTTTATTTTCCGCCTATGTTCAGGAATTCGCCGACAAGGGAGTTTATCTGAAATTTTTATTGGAAGACCCTCTGGTGATTGTCGGTTTGTTTCTCGGCGGCCTGCTACCTTATTTATTCGGTTCTTTATCCATGGCAGCGGTCGGCAAAACGGCCGGCGGCGTGGTGGAAGAAGTCCGCAATCAGTTTAAAAACAATCCCGGCATTATGCGGGGCACCAGCCGGCCCGATTATTCCAAAACCGTTGATTTGGTGACCAAGTCCGCCTTAAGGCAGATGATTGTGCCGGCTTTGATTCCGGTGGCGGCGCCGATTCTGGTCGGCTTTATCCTGGGGCCGGTGGCTCTAGGCGGCCTGTTAGTCGGCAGCATCATAACCGGTTTGTTCATCGCCATTTCCATGACGAGTGGCGGCGGCGCCTGGGACAACGCCAAGAAATACATTGAAAAGGGCAACTTTGGCGGCAAGGGTTCCGAGGCCCATAAGGCGGCCATAACCGGCGATACGGTCGGCGACCCCTACAAAGACACGGCCGGCCCGGCCATCAATCCGATGATTAAGATTTTGAACGTGGTGGCGTTGTTGCTGGTGGCGTTGTTAATCTAAAACTGAAATTTCGCTGATAGCGCGAACTAAACGCGAATACGCGCGAACCGCTGATAGTTTAGGTTCGCGGTTCGCGAAAGTCCCTGCCGGCCCACGGCCCCGCATATGCGGAGCCTCGCCAAAGGCGGGGCGTGGCAGGCAGGCAGGAGTGCCGGTCAGCGCTATCAGCGTTAATAATTAAAAACACCTTCTCATAAAGAGAAGGTGGAATGCGCAATGCGCATCGCGTTTTATATCAGATCGAGGTTGAGGCCGAAGTCGATAATCAGCGGATATTTTAACGGATACTCGCCCTCCTGCGGGTAGTAACCGTTGGCGTTGGCTTCATCGGCCCAACAATATACTGTATATTCATCGTAAAAGTAAAAGTAGTAGAGTAATTCAGTGATGGACAGACTTGGTTTTTTATAGACCAGGTCCGTCGTAGTCGTAGTGGTTTCACTGGTCGGTTTCGGTTGGTTTACCGTCGGGGTTGCGACGATTGAGACTGGCAGAGCGTTGACGGTCACCGCGGGCGTATCAATCACGTTAAGGGGTAAAACGGTGGTGGCCCAGCCCGGCGGTCCAAGCGCGACAACAAGAGCTGTTATCAAACACAGCAAAGCGATGAGTTTTCTCATCAGTAGTCCCTCCTTGTTGATTTTTTTGGTCGGGAAAGGCCCGACTTTCTTTTTTTAAGGCGCAAAACTATGCTGATTTTAGATATTATCTAAGTTTGACAAAGTTGTCAAGTGGTTGTTATAATCCCATAACTTAATCTTAAAATTATAGCTTTTTATGCGAATTCAACAGGAAAAAATCAAGGCATCGGAAATCAAATTAACCCTGGAGGTCGGCGTGGATGAATATCGCCCTTTTTTGGAACGGGCGGCCGTCAAGCTTTCCCGGCAGACCAAAATTGAGGGTTTTAGGCCGGGCAAGGCGCCTTTTGAGATTGTCAAAAACAGGGTAGGCGAGATGAATCTTTATCAGGAAGCCCTGGACGAAATTGTCAGCAATTTTTACTGGCAGGCGGTGATGCGGGAAAAACTCAATGCCGTGGGCCAGCCCAAAATTGAACTGGCCAAACTGGCGCCGGGCAATCCCATTGTTTTTACGGCCACGGTCGGTTTGATGCCTAAGGTGGAACTGGGCGATTACAAAAAAATCAGAATCAAGCGCCAGCCGGCGGCAGTGAAAGACGAAGAAGTTGACCAAGCCATTGACGATTTAAGAGGCATGCGGGCTAAGGAAGTTTTGGTCAATCGTCCGGCCCAAAAAAACGACCAGGCGGAAATTGATTTTAACGTCAGTCTGGACAAGGTGCCGGTGGAAGGCGGCCAGGGCCAGAAGTATCCCCTGGTTCTCGGTTCGGGCGCCATGATTCCGGGCTTTGAGGACAATTTAATCGGCCTTAAAGCCGGCGAAGAAAAAATTTTCCAGCTTAAATTTCCGGCAGAGTATCAAAACAAGATGCTGGCCGGCAAGTTGTGCGATTTTAAGGTCAAAGTTCATTCGGTTTTTGAGCGCCAGTTGCCCGAGGCCACCGATGACTGGGCCAAAACTTTGGGCGCGGAGAGCGTCAAAGAGCTAAAAACCAAAATCACAAAAAATTTGGAGGAGGAGAAGAAGTTTAACGAGGAACAAAGGCTGGAAAACGAATTGCTGGAAAAAATCGTGGCCAGGGTTAAATTTTCGGAAATTCCGGACAGCTTAATTCATAACGAAGCCCACCGGATGGTGCACGAATTCGGGGACACCATTGCCGCCCGCGGCATTTCTTTTGCCGATTATCTCAAAAACATCAAAAAAGAGGAGCATGACCTGGAAGAGGAATTCGCGCCTCGGGCAAAAGAACGCGTCAAGACCTCCATCGTCATCAAGGAAATCGCGGACCAAGAAAAAATTGAAGCCACTGCCGATGAGCTTAAAAAAGAAACCGAACTGATTTTAGCCCAGGTGCCCGATAATCAGGAAGCGGCTGATAATATTAAATCCGAAGGTTATCAGCAGTACTTAAACACCATTGTCAGGAACAAAAAAGTGATGGAAATGCTGAAGAAAGAATGTATAAATTAGTAATCAGTAAAAAGTAATCAGGGGCGGAAACGTCCCTTTTTTGGTATAATGTAAATATGAAATTCGGCGCTCATGTTTCCATTGCCGGCGGCCTGGTTAACGCCCCGGCCAGGTCCAAAGAAATCGGAGGAGAAGTTTTCCAGATGTTTTCGCGTTCTCCCAGAGGCGGTTCGGCGCCAAAATTGACCAGCGAGGTCGTCAAGCAATTCAAGGCGGAAATGAAAAAGAATCATCAGGCCGAGGCCTACATTCATACGCCTTATTACATCAATTTGGCTTCCACCAATAACCGCATTCGCTACGGCTCCATTTCGGTCATCAGGGAAGAGCTGGAGCGGGCCAGCAGTTTGGGCGTTAAATACGTCATGACCCATCTGGGCAGCGCCAACGATTTAAGCCGCCATCGGGCGATTAAAGAAGTCGCCCTCGGCCTTAAAAAGATTCTGGACGGCTACGCAGGCTCGGCAATTTTTTTGATGGAAAATTCGGCCGGCTCGGGCAACGTGGTCGGCAATGAGTTTGAAGAACTTGGCGCTATTATTAAGGGGGTCCCTCGGCAAGCTCGGGACAGACTTGCAGTCTGCTTTGACACCTGCCATGCCTTTGCTTCGGGTTATGATTTGCGGGATAAAAAATCGCTGAACCAGACTTTAGCCCAATTTGATAAAATCATCGGCTTGCCCAGGCTTAAGCTGATTCATTTAAACGATTCCAAAACCGATTTAGGCGGCCATATTGATAGGCACGAACACATCGGCCAAGGCAAAATCGGCCTGGAGGGCTTTAAGCAAATAGTCAATCATCCCCAGCTGAAAAAAATCAATCTGATTCTGGAAACTCCGGTTGACGAGCAGGGCGATCACAGTACGGATTTGAAGATAATTAAAAAGTTAAAAAGAAAATAAAGCGAAAGTTTTGCTTTTATTGTCATTCAATGACCATTGGTATTTACATTATCATAATTTTGATTCTCGGCTACTTCAGCATTTATTTCAGAGAGCGCTGGTTGAGACTTAAATTCATGAAGCCTTTAACCTGGCTGGGCATCTTCATTCACGAATCGGCCCATGCCGTTTTTTGTTTAATAACCGGCGGGCGGGTTACCGGCTTTCGGGTGACGGCCAGCGAAGGCTATGTTACCCACTACAAGCCCAAAGTGCCGGTGGTCGGGCCCATGCTTACGGCCATGGCTCCTTTGGCGGCCGGCTTATTGATTATGGGCAGCTTGAATTATTTTTGGTTGAAAGGCGCTTTGGACCTGACTTCGGCCAGCATCTGGGAAAATTTCGCCAGGGTGATTTTAAGCCTTAATCCCCTGAATTGGCAAACCTATGTGATGCTGGTGATTTTTTTGAACATCGGGGTAATGGTCGGCCCTTCCCTGGCCGATTTAAAAAGCATCTGGCCGCTGGTGGCTTTGTCCTTTTTCGTTAATAGCGAGGCCATCGCCCGGGTTTTGGCCTTGATGATTGTTTTGATTATCATCAACATCCTGCTGTTTTTGATAATTTTGTTCTTTAAGAAAATAATGTTCAAGGAAGTGTTGGCGAGATAAAAAAAATCGACCATTAGCTGGTCGATCGGGCTTTTTTAAGCAGCAGGTCGGCTATCATACCTTGAACGTGGCGATGGCTCTTGGACCACTTTTGGCCGTCGTTGATAAATTGGCCCAGTACTTTAAACTCTTTGACTTGAGAGCCAAGATTGAATAAAGTAATGGTTAAGGGTTTGACGGAGTCCCGGATTTGAAGGCTTACTCCGGTTTGCAAATCTTCCGCCTCCAGTTCGTTCAGGATATATTTGATTTTCTCCGGGTCGGTTATTTCCTGATAAATTTCCCGGCCTGGCCAAATTCCTTGAACGAACATCAGGTCCGTGTCAGTCATCAGCCCCTCCTTAAGTGAGCTTAACTAAAACAGTTTATATTAAATAATTAATTTGTCAATATGCACAATGAAATATTGTTTATTCTTGAAGCTTTGGTTTCTTTAAGCTTCGTGCTCTTGGCCTTTCGCCTGGGCAAGCCTTATTTAATAGGCTTGATTGCCGCCGACGTGATTTTAATGAACATTTTCGTGGTTAAAGGCATGTATTTGTTCGGCTGGGCCGCGACCGGCGGCAACGTGCTCTACGCTTCCATCTTTTTGGCCACCGACATTTTGTGCGAACACTGGGGTCAAAAAGAAGCCACCCGGGCCGTCAGGGTCGGTTTTTTCGTTTCCCTGTTCTTTTTAGTGATGAGCCAGTTTATTCTGAAATTCATTCCGGCCGATTACGACATCGCCCAGGGCGCTTTGGAAACTTTATTCACCTTAACTCCCAGAATCGTCTTAGGCTCCATGGCCGCTTATTTGGTAAGCCAGCATTTGGATGTCTGGCTGTTCCATAAAATCAAGGAGAAAACCGGCGACAAGATGCTTTGGCTCCGGAATAACGGCTCCACTTTCGTTTCCCAGCTGGTGGATTCGGTGATTTTTACCGTCATCGCTTTTGCCGGCGTTTATCCGCTTTTGGAATTAATCGTCTTTACCTATATAATAAAGATAATCGTGGCCGTTTTGGATACGCCGTTTATTTATTTAGCGCGGATAGTTCGCAGATAAGACGCAAATGACACACAGATAATCTGCGAGCTATTTGCGAGCCATTTGTGAACCATTAGCGATTATGGAATTGACCAAAGACCAAACTCAAAAAATTGAAAGATTTGCGGAAAGCAAGCTGGACTCTTTGAATTGGCAGCATACTTTGGAAGTTAGAGAGGTAGCGCTTAAACTGGCCCGGCTGGAAAAGGCCGACCGTCAGATAGTGGAAGCGGCGGCTTTGCTTCACGACATCGGCAAAAACAGAGGCGATGAGGGCCATGTTCCAAGAAGCGAACAGTTGGCCAGAAAATTTTTGGAAAAAGAAGGCTATGAGCAGCGTTTTGTTGAAGAAGTGGTTTATTGCGTCAGCGTTCACACTTTGCCCTGGGAAAATCAGGCAGAGTTATTAACCACCCCCGAAGCCAAAGTTTTATTTGATGCCGATATGATTCAGCAGCTTTCCAAATTCGGCTTGATTAAATATTCATTGATTTTCAGCGAAGAATTGCAAGGTGATTTTAAAGAGGGCTTGATAAAAGTCCGCGACACCTTATTTAAGTGTTATAATTTGATTTTAACCAAATCCGGCCAGCAGTTGGCCGAACCGGGCTATAAATTCGTCAAGGATTTTTTTAAGGAGCTGTGATGAATTTGACATTGGACAAAAGATAGGGTAAAGTAAGAAAGTAAGAATTTATTACTAATCCTAAAATTATGACGATTATCGCCAAAGCCACCACTAAAGGGCAAATTACCCTGCCGGTTCAATGGAGAAAAAATTTTTCTACCAATCGTTTTTTCATTAAAACCAAAGGCGACGTTTTGGAAATCAGACCGCTGGATCTGGCTAAACTGGAAAGTCAGAACGACTACACGGTCTTTGACGCCATCAGGGATAATCAGGGCCGGGGCTTGGAGGCTAATGATTTAATTAAAATACTAAAGAACATTAATGGATAAGATAGCCAAGCTCTTGAGGAAAATCAGCAAAAAAGACCGGTTTAAATTATTACACCTGCTTGAACTATTGGTTTCAGGCAATCTTAAAAATCCCCAGGTCAGTAAAATTACCAATACTGATTTTTTTCGTTTAAGGTCGGGAAATTATAGAATTATCTTTCATCACCAGGAGAAAAAGATAATTATTGACGGCATTAAATTAAGAAATAAAGATACTTATAAGGGTTTATGAAAATCGCCATAGTTTCCGATTCCCACGATAACGTGCCCAATATTGATAAAATGCTGGCTTATTGCCAAAAGGAAAAAATCGCCGTTATGCTGCATTGCGGCGATGTTTGCGCGCCGTCGGTTTTAAAATATCTGGCGGAGAATTTTAAGGGCGAGATTTATCTGGTTTACGGCAACGTTGACGGCGACCGGGAAAAGATGGAAGAGTTTGGCGGGCAGTTGAATAATATCCATATTTTAGGAGACGAAGGCAGTCCGAAAATTAAAAATTTAGGGTTGAAGATTGGCCTGGTGCATTATCCCGAGCGGGCCAAGGCGATGGCTAAAGAAGGCAAATACGATTTTGTTTTTTACGGCCATAATCACCGGCCCTGGGAAGAAACCATCGGCAAATCCAAACTGGTCAATCCCGGCACCTTGGGCGGTTTGTTCCAGAAAGCCACCTTTGCCGTTTATGACACGGTAGATGATAAATTGGAGTTAAAGATATTGGAACGGTTATAATAAAAATATAATACACTGATAGCGCTGACCGGCGCTCCTGCCTGCCTGTAGGCAGGGACTTTCGTGAACCGCAAACCTAGACTGTCAGCGGTTCGCGCGTATTCGCGTTTAGTTCGCGCTATCAGCAAAACAATATGAATTTTACCAAAGAAAAAAAAGTCGCCCAGGAGGCGGCTATGGCGGCGGGTAAATTTTTACATCAGCATTTTGACAAATTTGACCGGTCAAAAAAAGTCAAAATTAAATCCAAAACCCAGATTCAAACCTGGCTGGACCGGGAAGCGGAAAAAATCATCTTAACCAAAATCAAGAAGCATTTTCCCAAGCATCATATTTTAAGCGAGGAAAAAGGCGAGAATCACCGGCGGTCCGATTTTTTTTGGATTATTGATCCTCTGGACGGCACCACCAATTACACCATGCATCTGCAGGCTTACGGCCTGTCTATTGCCCTGGCTTACAAAGACAAGCTGATTCTGGGCGTAACTTACATGCCGGAGGCGGATGAGCTGAACGTGGCCGAGTTGGGCAGGGGCGCGACCAAGAACGGACGGCCGCTTAAAGTTTCAAAAATCAGCCAGTTGAAGGAGTCCATGCTTATTTTCTGCCACGGCAGCTTAACCGCCGACATTAAAAAAGCCGTGGAGTTTTACAAGCAGTTCAAGCTCAAGGGTTTTGACTGCCGGCTAATCGGCAGCGCGGTGGTGGAATTTGATTTAATCGCCGCCGGCCGGGCCGAGGCGGTGATGCTGCCGGGCGCCAATCTGTACGACGTGGCGGCCGGCGCTTTGCTGGTCAGGGAGGCCGGCGGTAAAGTGACTGATTTTGCCAATAAAAATTGGACCATTTTCTCCAAAGACATTTTAGCTTCCAACGGCCGGATTCATAATCAGATTTTAAAAATCATCAATGAAAATAAAAGTTAAAACCATTCCCCGCGCTTCGGTCTCCGGCATAGAAGAGCTTAAAGAGAATGAATTAAAAGTTAAGCTTAAAACTGTACCGGTAGAAGGCAAGGCCAATCGGGAACTAATCAAACTGCTGGCCGATTATTATAATATTCCCAAAAGCCGGATAGAGATAATAAAAGGCCAGACTTCCAGAAATAAGATTATTGAATTAAAAAACACTTAGTTAAACTAGGTGTTTTTTTTGGTGCTGGAGGTGGGACTCGAACCCACAAGGAGTTGCCCCCAACGGATTTTAAGTCCGTCGCGTATACCAATTCCGCCACTCCAGCGCTAGGGCCGGGCAACTTTTACCCCCGTCGTTTTTAACTGGAGTATATTTATGATTTCGCTCGAACCTACTTTATCAAAAATTCCTGAAAAAATCCACTCGCTCCGCCCCGCCGCCTGCCGCCGATGATGGCGGCCTGCCCCGCAGAAAAATTTTCTCTGCATTTTTTGTTTTGCGCGCGCCGGTTTTTTCTTCCCCGCCTGCGCCGAGGCTTCA
>DATDUR010000019.1:0-2647 GCA_035290305.1 Patescibacteria group bacterium | reverse complement strand
GAGGTGATGAGCGAGCCGCCCCAGCCGCGCCACAAATCCATTCTGGATACGGAAAGAAGATTGTTAATCGGGATTGTCAGCGGTTTTACGGCCATTACCAGCCTGGGGATTTTCTATTATTTCTGGAAGCTGGTCGGCGATTTGGAGCTGGCCCGGACCGTTACTTTTACGACCTTAGGCATTGATTCGCTGTTGTACGTTTTTTCCTGCCGGACCTTGCGGCATTCAATTTTTCAGGCCGATTTTTTCGCCAACAAGTATTTATTATTGGCCGTGGGCTTGGGCGGAATTTTTCAGCTGGCGGCCGTTTACGTGCCTTTTTTCCAGAACGTTTTAAGAACCGTGCCTTTGGGATTGAATGAATGGCTGATTATCGCCACGGTGAATGTTTTGGTGATTTTGGCCATTGAAGCGGTTAAGTGGCACTTTATTTCCAGACATAAGAATTGATTGAGCGTTGAGAGTTGTCTGTTGTGCGTCGTGTGTTGTATACTATAAATCATTAATCCTTAATCCTTAGAATTTATGCCAAACGACAAAAAACCGGCCACGCGGTATATCGTGGCGATTATCATCGTTGTTTGTTTAACCGGTTTGGGCATCGTCTCTTTAATCAGGGACAGAATCGTCAACCCTTACCGCTATCAGGTGTCGTTTACGGCCGAGGGCACGGTTTTTGCCAAGCCGGACATTGCCCAGATTACTTTAGGGGTCCAAACCGAAAGAAAAAACACGGCCGTTCTGGCCGTTCAGGAAAATACCGAGCTGATGAACGAAGTGGTGGCCAAACTCAAAGATTTGGGCATCGCGGACAAGGACATTAAGACTTCCGTTTACAGTTTAAACCCGTCTTACGATTACCTTCCGGAAAAAGGTCGCAGTGAAATCATGGGTTATGAATTGTATCAGGAGGTGACGGTCAAAGTCCGGGAATTGGATAAAATCGGTTCGGTGATAGAAGCCGCGACCGGCGCCGGCGCCAATCAGGTGGGCAGCATCACTTTTACCATTGATGAAATGGACGCCATCAAGCAGCAGGCCCGCGAAGAGGCCGTAGCCAAAGCCAAACAAAAGGCCGAGGCCATGGCCGAGATTACCGGCCTTAAACTGGGCAAGCTGGTCAATGTTTATGAAAGTGAAGATGCTTACCCGCCGCTTTATAAAAATTACGCGGCTGATTACGGCGAGCTCGGCCTGGGCGGCGCCGGAGCCGCTCCGAGCATTCAAACCGGCGAAAACGAGTATAATTTGCAGGTCACGCTTACTTACGAAGTTAAATAAAAATATCAAGGACTTTGCTTAACCCGTGCAAAGTCCTTTTTGTTTTTATCTCAAATATTGCTATAATAAATAAACAATCGTTTATATCAAGCGAGGATAAATTCCTCGCTTGCGAAAGAGGGTAAGTATAAATATTAATTTTACAGGCGAGGAATTTATCCTCGCCCAAGCAATAGCAACCCATGCGACACATCCTTTGGTTTAACCAAATCACCATTAAAGACGTGCCCAAGGTCGGCGGTAAAAACGCCTCCCTGGGCGAAATGTATCAGAAACTTTCCAAGAAAGGCGTTTTGGCGTCCAACGGTTTTGCCGTAACCGCAAGCGCCTATCATTATTTTCTTAAAGTAACGGGCACGGACAAAAAAATCAGAAAGATTTTAAAGGGGCTTAACACCCGCCGGCTCAAAGATTTGGCCAGGCGCGGAGCCAAAGTCCGCCAGGTGATTTTAGAGGCTGAATTTCCGGAAGATTTGGAAAAAGAAATCATTGCCTCCTACAAAGAACTGTCCAAGTTTTATAAAAAGTCCAATCTGGACGTGGCCGTTAGGTCTTCGGCCACGGCCGAGGATTTGCCGGACGCCTCCTTTGCCGGCCAGCAGGAATCTTACCTTAACATTAAGGGCGAATACGCGCTTTTGGAGTCGGTCAAAAAATGCATGGCTTCTTTGTTTACGGACCGGGCCATCAGCTACCGCGTGGATAAAAAATATAATCATTTCAACATCGGCCTGTCCGTCTGCGTCCAAAAAATGGTCCGTTCGGATTTGGCCAATGCCGGGGTGATGTTTTCCATTCATACCGAAACCGGTTTTAAGAACGCCGTGGTCATCAACGCCGCTTACGGCTTGGGCGAATACGTCGTTAAAGGCACGGTTACGCCGGACGAGTATCTGGTGTTTAAACCGACTTTAAAAAAAGGTTTTATTCCGATTATTGGCAAGGAACTGGGCGGTAAAAAGCGCAAGCTGATTTACGCCACGGGTGGTAATAAAACAACGCAGGAAGCGGTTGTGCCGGAAAACGACCGGCAGAAATACGTTTTAACGGATGAGGAAATTATGCAACTGGCCAAATGGGCGATAATTATTGAAGAGCATTATAAAAAGCCCATGGACATGGAATGGGCCAAAGACGGGCTGGACGGCAAACTTTATATCGTTCAGGCCCGGCCGGAAACCGTGGAATCCAGAGTTGACCCCAACGTTATAGAAACTTACGCGCTGGAAGAAAAAGGCCGCCAGCTGGTGATTGGCGCGGCCGTGGGCAAGAAGATCGGCCGGGGCAGGGCCAACGTTATTGAAAACGTTTCCAAGCTGTCAAAATTCAAAGAAGGCGACGTGCTGGTGACCGAAATGACGGACCC
>DATDUR010000018.1:0-10676 GCA_035290305.1 Patescibacteria group bacterium | reverse complement strand
ATTAGCGACGCAGAGTGAGAGAAATATAAAAGTTTACTTTTATAAACGATTTTAAAATTTAATAACAGGGTCAAATTATCCTAATAAAGGCTGTTTTTATTAGGCATAGTTTGGCCTTTTTATATTGATGATTTAGGCCTTGGTACTTTTCATTTTTTACCGCCTTTATCAGTGCGACAAGTTAAATCGGTGCCAATGGGCAACCAGCTGATGGATTAAGCGGTAAAAAAAGTAAGGAGGAAGCGCGATGCGTTACAGAATGCCGCAATTCTGGCCGGCTGTTTTGATGATGGCCTTCCTGACGAGCGGATGCGGTTCGGACGGTGAAAAGCTTTCCGGACACGATGTTTCGGACAATCCCGTCAGTTTTCAACCGACCGACGGGGAACTGCAGGCAATTGCGCGGCAGTTGTCCGAACAGACAATCGCCGATGAAGATTATCAGCGGCTCTTGCTTCTTGAAGAAGGAGCGAGGCTGGAGTTGCGCCGCCATCTTCTTCAGCGGATGACCGAAGAAGCCATAGCCTCTTCGGCTCAAATCTACGCCATTGTGGGGCCGTCCGCCGGTTGGTCCATTTCGGCGGATTCGGTGAATGGCGGAACCCGACCTCTGGCCGTCAAGCCCGGTCAATCCATTGCCTGGACGCTTTACGTGGAGGTGCCGTTTTACAGCCAAAGGGATATCCGGTGGGAAGGCGAACCCCTTGGTTATAACTACGACGGCACTTCAAGGATTGGCGGTTATGGCTGCCATCTCTGTTGCGTCTCCATGCTTTACGCCAAATGGGGTTATCAACAGATGACGCCATTGGGTTTGAACAACTGGTCGTACAATGGGCGGGCTCATTACGCCTTTTCCACGGCGGGCAATGGCGATTTTATCGCCATGTCTCAAGCCTTGCAGTATCCTTCCGTCTGCCGACTCTGGTCATACATTACCAGCGGCCAAATCCAGGCGCATCTTCAAGCCGGGCATCCGGTGATAGCCAAGTTGAACCGGGTTGGCGGAGGCAACCATTTTGTGGTGATTTTCGCCAAACAGGGCAACGTTTATTGGGTCAAGGATCCTTACCAAAGTTCCGCCAACCAGAATCAGCCCTTATCCTTAAACATCGCGGATTTCCGGGTCTACGGTTATTAACCTGTCTGTCGCCATGGAGGGGATATTCACCATCCCCTCCATAATTTTTCTTTATCTGTTATAATTAAAAAAATTAATATGCCTCATAAAATCATCAAAAGTTTATTGATTGTCATTATTTTGGCGGCTTTTTTCTTATTATTTTATAAAACCGAATTATTTAATATTTTTAAAACTAATCAGACGACTCCGGATTTAAATAATCTTTTAGACAAAAAGGCCACGGTCTTGGTTAAGGTGCGCCTTGACAACTCCGGTTTGCAGGACATTTATGTTAAACTGGATAACGGACGGGAAGTTTTTTACGGGTCTTATGCCGATATTTATAACGGGCATTACCATTGGGCGGAATATCATAATGGGCGTGTTTATTTTATCCGCCGGGTCGGTTCGCTTGACGGCGACGATTGGCGGGATGAATTATGGCGGCTAGATGCCCGGGGACGTGATAAAAAGATTTATAGCCTTCGGGGATTTGATTTCCGCGTTTCGCCCGATGAAAAGTTTATCGCCATTGACAGCGAAGAGCAATTGTTTATTCGCAATCAGTCCGACCAGAAAAATATTAGTTTTTCTGTTTCAGACTTGGCTCTTGATAATCCAGCAATAGCGTCCCTGGTTGGTTGGTCGGATAACAGCCAATTTTTCTGGGGCGACGTCCACGTGATGTCCAAAACAGTTAATTTTTTTCGCTTTAACAGCGTTACCGGTGCGGTTGATAAATTCGTTGCGCCTCCGGATTATTATGGGCGTGATTTAGCCTTTAATTTGAATGCCGGCGCTATGGTTTACAGCGATTACCCTTTCTTTTTTGATTCCAATGACGATGAGCAGTTTATCGCCAGCCAAGCCATTGTTAAATTAAAACTCCACGATTTATTCACCCAGAAGGAAATTGTCATTGCCGAGTCAAAAACTAAACTTTTTTTCCCGCGCTGGATTAACGACTCAACGGTTGAATATAATAATCCTGACGGCGAGGGCAGGCTGCAGTTTAATAATTAAAACTCTTGACAATTTTTATTATCAGGCCATAATGTTAAAGTCTTAAAATAATTTTAATTTTTATCAATAAAACCTATGAAAAAAGTCATTTTTTTATCAACCCTGGCCATGGTTGCCTGTTTAGGCCTTATCCTTTTCGGACCTTCTAAAGTTTTAGCTAATAAGCTTAATACCAATAAATCCTATAAAGGAATCGTTAAGATTTATACTTATTATGAAGATGGAAACAATGGTTTTATTGCGGGCAAAACATCTTCCGGCGTAATTGTCAATGACAATGGTTTGGTTTTAGCCAGTCAGGAAGCGGTAATCTTAAAAGATGCCAATGGTCTTGAAATACCAACCGTTTTTAATATTTGTTTAACCAAGGACAATCCTTATCAACCGCCAATTTGTAGTTATTCAGCTGATTTAGCGGCACAAAATGACAGTCTTGATTTAGCTTTGCTTCAAATAAATAATTTCACCAATATATTTTCCGATTACGGTTCCATTGCATTAGCTGGACACAAACCAGCCCTTAATTACAAAGTCTACGCTTATGGCTATACGGCTTTTGGCGGAGACACGACATTTGGCTTAACGGGAGAAGTTAATGATATCACAGAAAGAAATGGCCGCACCTGGGTTAAAAGTGATGTTTTATCTTCGTTCAATCCAGGAGCGGCTTTGATGGATATCAGCGGTGATTTAATCGGGATAGTTACCAGTTTAAGTGATAATAATCAGGAAGTTATGCTGATTGACGCTTCCGACATTTTTATAAATCAGCCTTTAGCCCAGAGCTCACAAGTTTTGGCTTTACGGGCCAAATTCGCAAGTTATCTGAAAAATTTAATTCTTTTAAGAACTAATCACAAGTATATTAACGCCAAGCCCTCAATAGAATTAAATAACTGGACGGGCTGGAAGATTATTATTCAAGACGCGAACGGTTTCAGTTTGTATATTCCGCAGTCAACTCCAAACGAACCAGACACTTATAATTTAGAATTACCTCTGCCTTGGAAAGCTGAACAGGTAAAACCTTTTCATCACTCTGTTTTAGTCAATCAAGTCAATGATTTTGTCGGTACACTATGGGGTTTTCTCCAGACATTGGAATTATTAGACGACCCGATAAATTTAAAGGAACCAGCGGTTGCCGCCAGGGATTTTAATGAAACGGAATTAAAAGAAGCAGTTTCCGAATCTTTAGAAAAAAATACATTTAATCCGATTTCTTGGGATACTTACATTAGATCCGAGGAGGTGGATATTGTCAGTCCGATTCATGATGAGTCCGGCTTTATAAATTTAAGCTGGAAATCCGCTAAAAGTTTAGTGACCGAAGAAGTTCTGGACGATCTAAGGCACAAAATTATCCAAGAGATGAGTTGCGTTGATCTGGGTAAAACCAAAATTTCCAATAGAGAGGAAAGTGTCATAAGATGCCCTATGTCCGAGGACGAGGTTCAGGTAATATTATTCGGCATTGACAATTATCTGACGCTCGCCGTTTATGGTTATGGGAAAAATAAAAATAACGTAACCCAGGCGCCGATTGATTATTTAATTAGAAGTATAACGGTTTCTGAACATCCTGAAGAGTTTAACGAGCAACCAGCTTATACAGATATTGAACAAACAGAAAGTGAACAAACGGAAGATGTATCTATTCCCAGCGTAGATATTCCTGAAGTAAGCAATAATGAAAATTTATCAAACAGTAATCAAATTCAGGATGCCGGCAATCAAGCGCAGAACGTTGAGGTGAAAACAAAAGATATTTTAAACATCGGCAAAAAACTTATGGGTAGAATCGTATTGCAAGTAGAAAATCGCGGACAGGCCTGGTATTTAAGTCCTAAAACCAATCAGGCGCATTACTTGGAAAATGGAGCGGCCGCTTATCAATTAATGCGCGAACAGGGCTTGGGCATTGCTGACGCTGATTTGTCCAAAATATCGGTGGGCCTGAATTCCGGTTTTGAAGATACGGATACGGATCAGGACGGCCTCTCCGACGACTTGGAAAAAAGCCTTAAAACCGACCCGGAGAAAGCGGATAGCGATAATGACGGCTATCCGGACGGAACCGAAGTAGCCAACGATTACAGCCCTTTAGGGGTTGGTCGTTTGGCTTACGACAATTCTTTGGTTAATAAGTTAAAAGGCCGGATTTTGCTTCAGGTGGAGTCGCGCGGCCAGGCCTGGTACGTTAATCCGGATGACGGAAAGAGATACTTTTTAGGCCAGGCCAATGATGCCTATCAGATAATGAATTATTTGGGCCTGGGAATTTCTGATGAAGATTTTAATAGACTTTAATGGAATATTTGACAATATAGAGCTCGGCGTTAATAAAACGGACGGCCTATTTAAAGCCGTCCGTTTTTATTTCCAAAAATTCTCGTTTCTTGTATAATAACCATATAATTTTTTCATTATGTTTTTTGTTTGGGCGGGGGTTTTCTGCATCAGTTTGTTCGTCTTAATCAAGGCGGCGGATTATTTTACCGAGGCGGCCGAGAAAATCGGGCTGGCTTTTAAGCTGTCGCCGTTTGTTTTGGGCGTTACCATCGTCAGCGTAGGCACGGCCATGCCGGAACTGGCCACCTCCGTTATGGCCGTTATCAAGGGCCAGATGTTCATGCCGCCGGCGACCGCTTTGGGTTCCAATATCGCCAATATTCTGCTGGTGGTCGGCATCGCTGCTTTAGTGGCCGGCCGATTAACGGTTAAAAGAAACCTTTTGAACATTGACTTGCCGCTTTTGGCCGCGGCCACGGTTTTGATTCTGGCGGTCGTTTGGGATAAGGCGGTCAATTTCGGCGAGGCCGTGGTTTTAATCTTGGCCTACGTTGTTTACGCCGCCTATATTTTAAAATCCCGCCGGCCGGACAAACTGGAGCCGGAAGGCATTTGGCCGGGCCAGGAAATATCGGCCACGCGCGAACAGCGTTTTTATTTCATTAAAAAAGACCGGCCCCTGAATTTATCCTTGGTGATTGTTCTTGTTTTCAGCGTCATCGCCATTTATTTCGGGGCGGACTGGTGCGTCAGGTCGGTCATCAATTTGGCCGCCGTTTTGCAGATTAAATCTTCCGTCGTGGTTTTGCTGGCCCTGGCCGTGGGCACTTCTTTGCCGGAGTTGGCGGTGGCCTTAACCTCGGTTAAAAAGGGAAAATTTGAAATAGCTCTGGGCAATGTTTTCGGCGCCAACGTCTTTAATTCCCTGATGGTGATGGGCGTGCCCGCTCTTTTCGGCCGGGTGGCGGTTGACACCCTTACTTTCAGCGTCGGCGTGCCTTTTTTGGTCGGCGCCACCTGTTTGTATTTTTTCGGGAGTTTTGACAAAAAAATCACCAGAGCGGAGGGTATTATGTATTTGACGGTTTATGGCTTGTTCGCGGCTAAGATAATGGGACTTTTTTAGGCAAATTTCCATCTTTATGTATCAACAATCCCAAAAAACTTATTTTATCGTCATTGCCGTTTACGTCGTGGCGGCCGTTTTTTTACTGGGCCTGGTTTTTTGGCCCCAGGCTTATAATATCAGCCAAACCTCTTTGGCCGCCAAAATCGCCCTGGTTATCGCCACGGCCGTGGATTTGATTTTGTTTTGGTCTTTTTCCCAGCTAACCGTCAGCCTGAAGGAAGATTTTTTGGAATTCAGATTCGGGATTTTTAAGAAGCGGCTGGCTTACAATCAGATTTTGGAAATTTCCGTCGGCGATTACGACAGGAAAATTTTTTTGGGCTACGGCATCAGGTTTGGCCGCGACAAGTCCATCGGCTACATTGCCCGCGGCGGCCGGGGAGTAAAAATCAAGACGCCAGTTAGGGATTATTATTTTTCTTCGGACAATCCCGAAGCCATCATTAAATTGGTCAGGAATAAATTATGAACAAAAAGGCCAAACGGGTTTTTAAAGGGGTGATTTTTGACGTTTACCAGTGGCGACAGAAAATGTTTGACGGTTCTTTCGCCACCTTTGAGATGATTAAAAGGCCGGCGACCGTGGAAGTCGTCGGCATTACCGAAGACAAGAAGATTTTAATTTTGCAGCAGCGCCAGCCCAACACGCCGGTTTTTTATTCTTTGCCGGGCGGCCGGGTGGACAAGAGCGAATCCGTCAGGCAGGCGGCTCTGCGGGAACTTCGTGAAGAGACCGGTTATGCTTCAAAAAAACTCAAAAAGTGGAAAAGCTTTAACGAATACACTACTATGGACTGGCAGATCAATATGTTCATCGCCCGTTACTGCCGCAAGGTCGGCGGTTTGATGCTGGACCCGGGCGAGAAAATCAAAGTCAAAAAAATAACTTTTGAACGGTTGTTAAAGCTGGCGGAAAGCGATTATTTCTGGTGTTCCAGGTATTTTACCAAAATTCTTTTTAAGGCCAAATTCAACAAAATTTTCAAAAAGAAATTATATCAGGAATTATTCGGTTAATATTTTTTGACACCGGCTACCTGCGGTGTAAACGTAATCAGATACTTTACCCCGCACCTTTTTGCGTAAAAAAGGTGCGGGGCTTACCAGTTTTTGCGGTTTTAAACGTTTTTTGTAAAAGAAGTTCGGTGAGGCGAGGCTGAACCCTCGCCTAAACAATTAAGGTCTTTATTATTATCTTCCCGTTTAGATGACGAGGCTGAAGCCTCGCCTAAACGACCTGTGTTTTTATTATCTTCCCGTTTAGCGGAGGCTTCAGCCTCCGCTGATGGCGAGTCCGCGGCCTTAAGTCGTTTTTTTTGTAAAAAAAACCGGTTGAAGTTTCAACCGGAGACGGAGGCATAACCGGCTTTTTATTTCAAGCCCATTTGCTTTTTAAGCCTCAAAGTGGTAATTTTAACTAAACGGACTTTAAAAACGATTTCAAGGAGGAAAGGGGGAACGCCATGTTGTTCATTACAATTTTAGGGCTGTTTGCCAACTGCCACGGCCTGGAAGGATTAATTAAGGACTTAAGAACCATATTTCACGATATTTTGGTATTGCCTTTGACCGAGATAAACGTTTATGCGCCGGTTGAACTGTCCAGAAATTTCCCCGGCAATAAATACGTCGTAGTAAGAATTAAAACAACCACTTCCGCGCATTATAACAAGCTGGTGGCGGACGAGACGGCCGTGTCAGTTTTTAATCGATCAATGTCCGTCTGGGCGGAGGGATTGCGGACGGCGATCGGTTTGAAAATATCAGTCAAGGTAGTCATTGAGGGACCTTCCTCTTGTTCATTTATTTTTTAATGAACAATAAGAGCATTATCTTTAAACTCCTGCTTGTAAGCGGGAGCTTTTTATTTTTAATTAAAAATCTGCTAAAATAGAAAAATGAAAGACTCTACCGTTAAAGGTTTAAGCTTTGGCCTTACTTCCGGCATCATTACCACTTTGGGCATGATGGTCGGTTTAAACGCGGGTACGGGCTCAACCATCGTCGTCTTGGGCGGCATTTTAACCATTGCCATAGCCGACGCCTTTTCCGACGCTTTGGGCATCCACATTTCGGAAGAGGCGGAAAACCAGCACACCCAGAAAGACATCTGGCGGGCCACCATCGCCACTTTTTTATCCAAGCTTATTTTTGCCCTGACTTTTGTGGCGCCGGTCCTGTTGTTTGAACTGTCTAGGGCGGTTACGGTAAGCATTATCTGGGGAATTCTGGTCTTGACTCTTATCAGCTATCTGATGGCCAAAGACCAGAAGGTGAATCCGGCCAAGGTTATTTTTGAACATCTGCTGATTGCCGTGGCAGTAATTTTCATTACCAAACTGCTGGGCGATTTCATTGCTATTTATTTTAAATAAAATATGAAATTTAAATCAATCAGAGAAGTCAAGAATTTAAAAAATAAAAAAGTGCTTTTAAGAGTGGATTTTAACGTGCCCTTGAAAAACGGGCGGATAGCCGAAGACAGCCGGATTAAAGCCGCCGTGCCGACCGTCAAATATCTGGTCAAAAAAGGGGCCTCTATCATCATTTTAAGCCATCTGGGGCGGCCTAAAGGCCAGGCCACGCCGGAACTTTCCAATAAAATCCTGGCCAAACGCCTGGCGCGGCTTTTAAAAATGAAAGTCGGTTTTGCGCCGGAAGTTGTGGGTTCAAAGGTTAAACGGGCGGCTAAAAATCTTAAAGCCAAAGAAATTTTAATGCTGGAAAACGTCCGCTTTCACCAGGGAGAAAAAACCGATTCCCGCGCCTTGGCCAAATCGTGGTCAACTTGCGCGGACCTTTACGTCAACGACGCCTTTGCCGTAAGCCATCGGGCCGAAGCTTCGGTAGCGGCCATCACGCGGTATCTGCCGTCTTACGCCGGCTTGTTGATGGAGGCGGAAGTCAAAAACCTGTCCAAAGTCCTGGAAACGAAAGCCGGGCCCAAAGTGGCGATTATTGGCGGGAGCAAGCTGGAAACGAAAGTCGGCGTGGTCAAGAACCTGCTGAAGAAAATGGATTATGTTTTACTCGGCGGAGGGGTGGCCAATAATTTTTTCAAGGCCTTGGGCTACGAGGTCGGCAAGTCTTTGGTGAATGACAGCCTGCTTAAAACCACCGCGGGGCTGTTTGACGATAAATTAAGATTGCCGGTTGACGCCGGAGTGGCCAAGAAAATTTCAACCTCGGCCAAGCGGGCGGACAAGATTATCGGCTACTTAAAAAAATCGGACATTATTCTGGACCTCGGGCCGGCCACCGTCAAAATTTATTCGCAAATTATTAAAAAGGCCCGTTTGATCGTTTGGAACGGCCCGCTGGGTTATTTTGAGATTGCCAAATTCAAGAGGAGCAGTGAACAATTAGCAAAGAACATCGCCAAGTCCAAGGCGGAATCAATTATCGGAGGCGGAGAAACCGTTCAGTTGATTAAAAATTTAAAATTGATTAATAAATTCACTTTTGTTTCCACCGGCGGCGGAGCCATGCTGGAATTTTTGGAAGGCAAAATCCTGCCGGGCATTAAGCCATTAATAAAAAAATAATGAAAAACAAGATTAAAGACATTTACGCCCGCGAGATTCTGGATTCCCGCGGCAATCCCACGCTGGAAGCGGTGGTGGAAACCGAAATTACGGCTTCAGCCGCCCAGGTGCCTTCCGGCGCTTCCACGGGCAAAACCGAAGCCTGGGAGCTTAGGGACAACGACCGGGCCAGATACGGCGGCAAGGGGGTTTTAATGGCCATAGCTAACGTCAACGGCCCGATCAGGCAGGCCTTGATTGGCATGGAAGTTGACCAGCCCGGTCAAATAGACCAAAGGATGATTGATTTGGACGGCACCGACAACAAGGCCCGCTTGGGCGCTAACGCCATTTTGGGAGTTTCTTTGGCCTGCGCCAGGGCCGCGGCCTTAACCCACAATCTGCCGCTCTATAAATTCATCAGGCAGGCTTACGATTTAAAGCTTAAATCTTTTAAACTGCCCGTGCCTTTGGTCAACGTGGTCAACGGCGGAGCCCATGCCGATTCCAATCTGGATTTTCAGGAATTCTGGATTATTCCGGCCGGCCTGGCCGCCATCAAAGAAAGAGTCAGATGCGTGGCCGAGATTTTTCATAAATTGGGCGAGGTGATGAAAAAGAAAGGTTATGACACCGACGTCGGCAACGAGGGCGGCTACGCGCCGGACTTTAAAAATACCGACGAAGTCTGGGAGCTGATAGCCGAGTCCGTCAAAGCCTCAAATTACCAACTGGGCGAACAGGTTTTTTTCGGCATGGACGCCGGGGCTTCGGAATTTTTTAAAGACGGCAAATATCAAATCAAACTGGCAGGCCATGATTTTACGGCCGGGGAGTTGAGCGAACTTTATCAGAAGTGGCTGGCCAAATATCCTTTTTTGGCTTTTGAAGACCCGTTTGACCAGGAAGACTGGCCGGCCTGGAAAAATTTCAAGAGCCAGCTGGCGAGCCTTAATCCGGATATTTTGATAATCGGCGATGATTTGTTTACCACCAACGTCAAACGCCTGCAAAAGGGGATTGATGCTGACGCGGCCAACGCCGTTTTAATCAAGCCGAATCAGATCGGCACCCTTACCGAAACCATTAATTGCGTCAAGCTGGCCCAAAGCCATAACTATAAAATCGCCGTTTCCCACCGCTCCGGCGAAACCAGCGACGATTTTATCGCCGACTTGGCCGTGGCGGTTAATTCGGACTACATCAAAACCGGCGCGCCCAGCCGTTCGGAGCGGGTGGTTAAATACAACCGGCTGATGGAAATAGAAGAAGAACTGTCATAAAAAATCCGCCGCCTAGCCTGCCCACGGCCCCGCATATGCGGAGCCTCGCCAAAGGCGGGGCGTGGCCGGCAGGCAGGATTCGGCGGGCTTTTTTAAATAAGCAAAAAATGTTAAAATAAGTTAAAGATAAGCTTAATTTTTTTATTACCTATGTTATCAAATAATGGTTTCAGGGGGCCGGTGGTTTTGCTGATTTTGGACGGCTGGGGTTTGAACGATAATGAGCAAGGCAATGCCGTAAAATTGGCCAGAACGCCCAATATGGATAAATTGCCAGAACAATATCCCGCTTCTAAGCTTTT
>DATDUR010000017.1:0-17509 GCA_035290305.1 Patescibacteria group bacterium | reverse complement strand
AATCACCCGCACGGCCAAGGGCCAGGCCATCGTCAACTTTTTTCTTCCGGCGCCAGTTGTAAAAAGTTGACGATGGCCTGGCCCTTGGCCGTGCGGGTGATTTGCGGCACCTCGTAGGCCTTAAGCTGGAACAGCCGGCCCCGCGAGGTAAAGAACATTAAATCGGCATGGGTATTGGTGGTAAAAAGATGCTCAATAATGTCCTCTTCCCTGGTGGTGGCGCCGATAATGCCCTTGCCGCCGCGGAGCTGGACTTTAAAAGTGTCGGGCGGTAGCCGCTTGATGTAGCCGTCGTTGGTCACGATAACCACCGCCGGTTCGTTGGGAATCAGGTCCTCGGTGGTAAACTTGCCGACTTCGCCTTTTATCACCTTGGTGCGGCGTTCATCGCCGTATTTGGCCTTCAGCTCCAAAAGCTCGTCTTTGATAATCTTTAAAATCTTCCTGGGGTCTTTTAAAATGTCGCTTAATTCTTTAATCAGCTTTCTTTTCTCCTTTAATTCCTCTTCCACCCTTAACCTTTCCAGATTGGCCAGCTGGGCCAGTTTCATTTCCAGAATGGCCAGCGCCTGGCGCTCGGACAGCTTGAATTTTTTGATTAAATTGATTTTGGCTTCTTCCCTGTCTTTGGATTTTTTGATGGTGGCGATAATCTGATCAATGTCCTCCAAAGCCATCACCAGGCCTTCCAGAATGTGCGCCCGGTCTTTGGCCTTGTTTAAATCATACTGGGTCCGGCGGGTCACCATAACCTGGCGGTGCTTGAGGTATTCTTCCAGAATGCTCTTTAAATTCAAAACCCTGGGCTGGATACCGTCCACCAAAGCCAGCAGATTAACGTGAAAAGTTTCCTGCAGCTGGGTGTGCTTGTACAAAGCGTTCAAAACTTTTTTGGGATAGGCGTCTTTTTTAAGCTCAATGACGATGCGGACGCCGTCTTTGTCGGACTCGTCGCGCAAATCCCTGATGCCGTCCAGTTTTTTGTTTTTAACCAGGTCGGCAATCTTCTCCAGCAAAGTGGCTTTGTTAACCTGATAAGGAATTTCCGTCACGATAATGTTGAACGTCTGGCCCTTGCCTTCGGTGATTTCGGCCTTGGCTCTGATGACAATGCCGCCCTTGCCGGTGGCGTAGGCCGCTTTAATGTCGTTAAAATTATAAATGGCGCCGCCGGTCGGAAAATCCGGACCTAAAACATATTGCATCAAATCGTCAACCGAAGCCTTGGGGTTGTCTATTAAAAGCACGATGCCGTCCACCAGTTCCTTTAAATTATGGGGCGGGATGTTGGTGGCCATGCCCACGGCAATGCCGACCGAACCGTTTAACAGCAAATTGGGCAGCTTGGCCGGCAAGACGGCCGGCTCGGATTGGGAGCCGTCGTAGTTGGGCAGAAAATTGACCGTTTCTTTTTCCAAATCGTAAATCAATTCCTCGGCCATGGGCATCAGCTTGGCTTCGGTATAACGCATGGCCGCCGCGCTGTCGCCGTCCATGGAGCCGAAATTGCCCTGGCCGTTGACCAAGGGGTAGCGCATGGCGAAATCCTGGGCCATTCTGACCATGGAATCATAAACGGCCGCGTCGCCGTGAGGATGGTATTTGCCCAAAACTTCACCGACCACGGTGGCCGATTTTCTGAATTTGGCTCCGGCTTTTAAGCCGATGCTCCACATGGCGTATAAAATCCGGCGGTGAACCGGCTTAAGTCCGTCGCGGACGTCCGGCAAGGCGCGGGAAACAATCACGCTCATGGCGTAGTCCAGATAGGAAGTCTTCATTTCTTCAACAATCGGCTGGTTTTCCAGCCGGCCCTGATTATTGCGCAAAATGTCCAACTTTTGGGCCTTCGGTCCTTCTGGTTGTTTTAACTCCGGAGACGGTTGTTGAGCTGATTTTTTTACTGGTTTAGGCATAACAAAAAATTAATCCTGATTTCTAAAAATTTAAAATCAACTTAAGTTAAGTAAGTTAAAGCGACGACCGTAACCAAAACCGCAAAGCAACAAACGCTCAAAGCGATGATGATTAACGGGGAAAGTTGATGGAATCTCATAAAATTTTAGTTAAAATTTATTTTTTATTCGTTAATCGGTAAAGTGGAACTGCCGGCGCCGGCCGCCTGGCCGGCCAGCCGGTTAAGCAGATAATCCAGCTGCTGCGGCGAAAGCGAGTTTGGCTGGCCGCTATCTGAATTATTTTCCGGCTGCGGTTTTAAATCGGCGTCTTTTAAATTATTCCTGACTTCGCCGAAAAAGCCGGAAAAAATCTGCCCGAGACCATCGGCGCCGGAATCGCCCAGCTGCCTGTTTAAATCGTTCTTAAAAAAATACAGCCAGAAAATAAAAATGATAATCGTTAACAAAATAATGTAAAAGCGCATTGACCGCTTTTTGTCCGAAGCCATGGGATTTTTAAGCCGGATTAATTATGACGAAATTGGTTTCTTCTTCGGGCAAATCCTTGCGGGCCAGCTTAAGCTTGTCCATCGTTTCAAACTTGCCGCCGACTTCCTTTTTAAAATCATCAACTGAATCCAATTTAAGCTTGACGCCCGGCATTTTATAATTCATCGGGATGACCAGCCGGGGTTCCAGCTGGCCGACCAGCTCCGCCGCCTGCTTGGCGGTAAGCGAATTGCCGCCGCCCACCGGTATAAACAAAACGTCCGCTCCCTCCAGCCGTTCCAGCTGCTCGGGGGTCAACCTGGTCTGGCTCAATCCGCCCAGATGGACCAAACGCATATTCTCCGTTTCAATCAGATAAATCAGCCGGCCGCCCTCGGCTTCCAGTCCGTAAATAAAAATTTCTTTAACCTCATATTCTCCGGGCGAATCAATCGCAAAAGCCTTGTCGTTTTTAACCCCGGCTCCGGCCCGCGAATAGATGACCAGGTCGTTCTGCATTCGGGGCAGTTTTAAACCGCCGGCTTCGTCGGGTGGGTCCAGTAAAATGGAAGTGCCGTTGATTTGCAGGCGAAAAGCCGATAAGCCTAAATAATTTATAACCATAAACCTATTATTCTTGACTAAAACCCGCCCAAGGCTAATGGCCTAAAAGCGGGGAAATTTATAGGCTAAATTTATCACAAAAACCCCTTTTTGTAAACCTTAAGCCCAACACCCCGTATCTGGTTTAGCAAAAGGGAAAATAGAACTTTTAATATATCTTACTTATTTACTAACCCGACCATATTTTCTATTTCCTGTCTCAGCTTAAAACTATTACAATGTTTTAATACTCCGTAATACGAAGGCAGATTTTTACTACTCACTAGTCTTAAAATTCTTTTCTTTGTTTTTGTCCTGATTACTCTGTGCCTTGGAAAATGCACATAACCAAGATAATCTATTCCTGAAGCCAGCGTGCTTAAAGTAATTTTTTTGGGATGAATTTCGAGCTTAAGTTTTTTGCCTAAAAATTCTTTGATTAGCTTAATAATATATATCAAATTCTCTTTATTGTCAGATAAAAACACAAAATCATCAGCATATCTGATGTAATGTTTTTGTTTAAGTTTATGCTTCACAAATTGGTCAAATTCGTTCATATAGATATTAACGAAAAACTGGGAAGTTAAATTGCCGAGAGGCAATCCTGTCTTAGGCTTGGCTTCAAAACTGTCTATCACTCTACCCAAAAGCCATAAAATGTCCTTGTCGGATATATAACTGGCCAAAATGTTTTTCAAAATATCATGGTTAATGTTAGCAAAAAACTTCTTAATATCGCATTTTAAAATCCAGACTGTTTTGGTGTTATTTTTACCTACCTGATAAGCCATTTTTCTAAACCGATTTATTGCCTTGTGCGTTCCTTTGTTATTTCTACAAGAAAAGGAGTCGGCAGTAAAGGTTTTATCAAAAAATGGATATAGTTGACGGTAAATAGCGTGATGTAATAATCTGTCGCACACGCTGGCTTTATGGATATTTCTGGGTTTAGGGTCAGTAATATTAAAAGCCTCATAACCGGAGTGCCGGTAAGTAAAATTTACTAAATCGTTATGCAAATCAATGATATTGCTTATTAAATTTAACTCAAACTCCTGAACATCTTTTCTGTTTCTCTTGCCTTTAATAAATTCGCTCCAAGCCGCGAGTAAATTTTCCGCCGAAGTGATATAATGGTAATCATGGACGAAACAAATCTTGGACATACCGGTAATTTTACCCCCCCCCCGCAATATTTTGCCAGTGCTGGAAAAACTAAAGAGCGCTTATTTAGTGTGGCATGAATATCATCAAATTTTGCCAAAAGCCCATCGCTATTCTTTAGGCCAAAAAACTGATAATTTACTGGCAGAAACCATTGAGGCCATTGTTACGGCCGCTTTTCTGCAGAAACAAGAAAAACTACCTTACGTTAGGCGAGCGATCCAAAAACTGGATACGGCCAAAATATTCTTAATGATACTTTGGGAAACAAAATCGTTAAACGACAAAAAATATTTGACTCTGTCCGTTAAACTTGATGAAGTCGGTAAAATGCTCGGTGGCTGGGGCGGGCAGCTTACAAAACAAAACTCTCCCGATAAATCATCGAGAGAGAAATGAAAATATTTGCGAACGCCCACGAACCACCAGTTGTCATTCCAGTTGTTGTCGTTACGGTTGACATTCACGTTGCGCTTACCATTCCAACGGTTGAACGTGGCGTAGCATTGTACAAAGTCTCGTCTACGTCACCACCCCTTGAATACTCTTGGGGTTGTATTTTATTCGGCATCATAATGCCTTAAAACTTTGCACCAAGTAGTTTCATTTTTAAAGTATCTGCATGCACCACTCTATCCAAAGTTATGGCCGTGGATACTCTCGATGTATGGATACTGGATTCGGTAGCGGAAAGCCGTAGCCGCCCGCATATTCACCTACTACCAAACTTATTATATCATTTTTAAAAAAATTAGACCTGCTTCAGCGTGAGCCAAAGCAGGTCTAAGGACTAAAATCCAAGGGCAAGAGCCAAGGATCTCAGTATTGAGTGTTGCTACTTGCGAACGCCCACGAACCACCAGTCACCAAGCCAGGAGCTGTCGTGACGGTCGACATCCACGCCGCGCTCACCAAGCCAACGGTGGAACGCGGCGTAGCACCAGTTGCCATCGGCGTCCTTCCAGTGAGTAGCGTGAGACTTCTCGTCTGCGAAGGCGGGGTCAGCTTCATTGAAGGCAGCTACGGAGATCGGGTCAGCGGGCTTAAGGTCACGCAATTCAAATTCCAGCTCCAGATCATCATCTGAAATGCTACCATCTCGCTCGGACAGATCGGGTTTGAAAAACACAAGCTCAACTTCGTCGCCTTCGCCCCGGGGCATATTGTCCACCACCTCTTGGGTAGTGTACCGCGAACGACCAGTAGCTTCAACCGCCTCCTGCTGGCTTCGAATTTGATTAACCGTGACACGGCGAATAATCAGATTACTCACCGCCTCAACCCGGCGACGGAAAACTACCAGCTGTTCGCCAGCAAGTTCCGACTGACCAAGAATAATCTGCACAGCTTCAGCGTTGAAATCTCCAGCGTGCTTCTCCAAAAGAGCGCGATAATTAGCGACTGCTTTATCGATTTGACCAGCAGTCGTAGTCTTTGATGGGGTCATGATCTTTGTCATGGCGTCATCCTTTCTGAATATTTTGTTTCCCTCTACTCCGAGGAGGAACCATGACCAAGTTTGTGTAGTCACAGCCAGAAAACCTTAATCTTTAAGGGCTTTTGGCCATGACTACTTTTTCCCACCAAAGGCGGATAAACGCAAGTAATTTGTAAAGAACTTTTATAACAATTAACTAAACATCTTTTGGCAAAAATTTGGCAAAATAGTATATTATAATCCTTCCTACTAGGTTTAATACCTCGTAAGAAAATGCTGAATTTATCACAATTATATTAAGGTATTAAAAGAATATATTATAATAGCATATTTTATCTAATATGTCAAACCCAAAATTTTAAATATTCATTTTTATAGCCAATATTAGCTATATTTCTTCTATTACTACACTTCTTGGAATATGGACTAGTCAAGCTGCCCTTCGCCTAGGACAGGCCAAATTTCTTGTTCTTAACCGTGATAATATTATTATATCACGCCTATCACTGCGCAACTTCAGATATGCCGAAAAGTTGGTGCTTTTTATAAACCCAAGCACCGGCAATATTTGTGGTGCTGGGTAAAGCCGATTTTAGCCTGTTGACAGGGCCAAAATATTTCTCTATAATACCTCTTACCCTGATAAATAAACCTTCCGTCTACAGGGTCGGGAGGACCGGTCCGAAAAACGACCAGGTTAAAAGATTTTTTTTATTTTATGAAGACGAAAAAAACTAAAAGCCAGATGGACGACCTCCTACTTAGAGGCGAAGCCAGAGCCATTCCCCGGGTCGGCGAACTGATTGAAGGCACGGTCATCTCCGCCGCCAAAAACGAAGTTCTTCTGGACATTGAAGGCCTGACTATCGGCATTGTCCGGGGCAAAGAAATTTACGACGAATCCGGCGAATATTCCGAGGTTAATCCCGGCGATAAAGTTTCGGCCACCGTTTTGGAACTGGAAAACGAAAACGGCCAGATGGAACTCTCCTTCCGCTACGCCGGCCATCAAAAAGCCTGGAATCAGCTGGAAGAGCTCCGCGGCTCCCAGGAAGTTACCGAAGCGAAAATCATGGACGCCAACAAAGGCGGCTTAATGATTAAAGTCGGCAACGTCATCGGCTTTTTGCCCGTTTCCCAGCTGACCACCGAGCATTATCCCCGGGTGGACGGCGGCGATAAAAATAAAATCCTGGGCATCCTTAAAAAATACGTCGGCCAGAATTTCAGAGTTAAGGTTATTGACCTCAACGAAAACGAAGAGAAGCTGATTGTTTCGGAAAAGGCCGCCTGGGAAGAAAAACAAAACAAATCCCTGGCTAAATACAAGCTGGGCGACGTGGTGACGGGCAAAGTCACCGGCGTGGTGGACTTTGGCGCCTTTATTGAATTTGACGACGGACTGGAAGGCTTGATTCACATTTCCGAACTGGCCTGGCAAAGAATTGACGACCCCAAGGAAGTAATCAGGGTCGGCGATACCGTCAAAGCGGAAATCATTTCCATTGACGATTCGCGGGTTTCTTTGTCCATCAAAAAATTGCTGATGGATCCCTGGAAAAACATTGATAAAAAATACCAGGTCGGCCAGAAAGTTACGGGCCGGGTCTTAAAACTTAATCCTTTCGGCGCTTTCGTGGAACTGGATCAGGATATTCACGGTTTAATCCACATCTCCGAACTGAACGAGAACCGCAAGAAAAAAGAAATAACCGAAGGCGAAACTTACGAGTTCTACATTATTTCCATTGAACCCAAAGAACACCGCTTAGGCCTGGCTTTTGAGAAAAAAGTCAGTGAAAAAAAAGCCAAGGACGAAACTCCCCAACCGGAAGATAACCAGGCTGAACCGGCTGAAAAGACCGGGGCCGAAACCGCGGCAGCCAAAGAACCGGCCAAAGAAACCGAAACTGAAAAAGCAGCCGAATAAATCTTATTACCATCAATCCAACCCGCCGAATCGGCGGGTTGGATTTTGTTATGGCTTGTCCAAACGCCGCCCTGAAGTATATTTATCTTATAACTTCAGGGGACGCTGGACCTTGCCAAAAATCAGTTATTCTTTTATAATTGAGACTGTTTTAATCATCAAATAATTAACCGTTTAATTATCTAAATGAAAAATTCACTCTTCAAAAATTTTCTGGTTTTCTTTCTGATTTTCATCGCCATTGCCAGTATTTTCAGTTTGTATAACGCCCGGGGCGACCAGCCGGAAGAAATCAACCTGGGCCGGATGATAACGCTGATTAACGAAAATCAGGTTAAAGCCATTGAGGTGGCCGGCGACAAACTTACCCTTACCTTAACCGACGACTCGCAAAAAATCACCAGCAAAGAACCGGCGGAATCCTTTAGCACCCTGCTGGCCAACTACGATATCGCTTCGGAAAAAATCCAGAATTTAAACGTAAGCATTAAAGAAGATTCCTCGGCCAACGTCTGGCTGGGCGCCATTCTGCCGTTTTTAATACCGCTTTTATTCATCGGCGCCTTTATCTGGTTTATGATGCGCCAGATTCAGGGCGCCAACAACCGGGCCATGAGCTTCGGCCAATCCGGCGCCAAAACCTTTAACGCCCAGGCGAAAAACAAGATAACTTTCAACGACGTGGCCGGCTCCACCGAAGCCAAAGAAGAGCTTACGGAAATCGTGGAATTCTTAAAGAACCCGCAAAAATTTTTAAGTTTGGGCGCTAAAATTCCCAAGGGCGTGTTGTTGCTGGGTTCTCCGGGCACCGGCAAAACTTTAATGGCCAGAGCCGTGGCCGGCGAGGCCAAGGTGCCGTTTTTCCACATCTCCGGTTCCGAATTCGTGGAAATGTTCGTCGGGGTGGGCGCTTCCCGCGTCCGCGACCTCTTTAAAAAAGCCAAAAAGGCCGCGCCCTGCATTGTTTTCATTGACGAGATTGACGCGGTCGGCCGCCAGCGCGGCGCCGGCCTGGGCGGCTCGCATGATGAACGCGAACAGACCTTAAACCAGATTCTGGTGGAAATGGACGGCTTTGAAACCGACACCAACATCATTGTCATAGCCGCCACCAACCGGCCCGACGTTTTGGATCCGGCCCTGCTTCGGCCCGGCCGCTTTGACCGCCAGGTGGTGATTGACCTGCCGGACATTAAAGAACGCGAGGCCATCCTGCACCTCCATAAAAAAAACAAACCGCTGGAAGAAACGGTGGACTTAAAACCCGTCGCCCAAAGAACGCCCGGTTTTTCCGGCGCCGATTTGGCCAACGTTTTAAATGAAGCGGCTATCTTGGCCGCCAGGCGCAACAAGAAAAAAATCAGCCAGATAGAACTTTTGGAAAGCATTGAAAAAGTTATGATGGGCCCCGAGCGCAAAAGCCGGATTGTTTCCGACCGCGAAAAAAAGATTACCGCTTACCACGAAGCCGGCCACGCCTTAGTCGCCCACCTTTTACCCAACGCCAATCCGGTCCATAAAATTTCCATCATTTCCCGCGGCCAGGCCGCCGGCTACACCATGAACCTGCCGACGGAAGACAAAAATTTCAAAACCAGAAGCGAATTCATTGACGAACTGGCCGTGCTCTTGGCCGGCCTGACCGCCGAAAAAGAAATTTTCGGCGATGTCACCACCGGCGCCGGCAACGACCTGAAACGGGCCACCCAGCTGGCCAGGCAGCTGATTACCCAATACGGCATGAGCGAGGAGCTGGGGCCCCGGACTTTCGGCGAACGGGAAGAAATGATCTTCCTGGGCAGAGAAATCCACGAACGCCGCGATTACAGCGAAAAAGTGGCCGAAGCCATTGATAAGGAAATTTCCAAACTTATCAACCAGGCCGCCAAAACCGCCAAGGAGCTAATGGTTAAAAATAAAAAACAACTGGAGCTGATTGCCGAAAAACTGCTGGAGCAGGAAACTCTGGAAAAGGAAGAATTTGCCGCCTTGTTCAAATAATTGTATAATATAAGGTGAAATAATAAATTAAATCTAGGAGGCTATGGAACCACTTTATCGCAACATTTTAGGCAAAGCCTGGCAAATCACCAAAAAATTCAAGTACCTTTGGCTACTGGGTCTGTTTGCCGCCTTTTTGGGCAACAGCGCCGAATACCAGGTGCTGATTGACCAGGTAAATAACGTCAAAAATCAGGCTTCAACTCTTTCCCTCTGGCAACAAAAACTTAATCTGTTAATCCCCCAGCTGGATTTTACCAACGGCAAAGTCTTGCTGATTGTTTTTATCCTGCTGGTAAGCCTGGCCGTCACCCTGCTGGTTTTATGGCTGATTATCTCGTCTCTGGGCGGTCTGATTAAAGGCGCGGCCGAAGCGGATAAGGGTCAAAAACATAAGGTCGGCGAACTTTTAAAAACCGGTAGCCGGAAATTCTGGCCCGTTCTGGGATTAAACGTCATTGCCAAGCTGATTATCTACGGCGTCTTAGTCCTGATTATAGGTCCTTTAATGCTGGCCACTTTCGCCGTCGGCAATTACACCGTCAATCTGCTGATTATCCTGATAAGTTTTATAATTTTCGTGCCCCTGACCGTAATTATTTCCATGATTGCCAAATTCGGCAGCATTTACGCGGTCTTGGAAGGCCAAAAATTCCGGGAAGCCTTTAAAAACGGCTGGCGCATGTTCGCGGCCAACTGGCTGATTGCCGTGGAAATGGCCGTTATTATCTTTTTGATTAACCTGCTGGCCGGCCTGATTTTCGGGGTTTTAGCCATCGTCCTGTTGGCTTTGATTTCCTTTTTATCCCTGGGCATGGCCAATGCCTCGCTCTCGGTGGGAGTGTTTACCGCCGGTTTATACGTCAGCCTCTTACTGCTTCTGGCCGGCTCGCTGTTTATCGGAGCCGTTTTGGCCACTTTCCAAACCAGCGCCTGGACATTGCTCTATCTTAAACTCAATAGCGGCGTTAAAGTTTACAGCAAACTGGTCCGCTGGATTGCCGCCATCTTCAGCAAATCAAAACCGGTCAAATTAAAAGAGTAAACTTTATTTAACAGTTTTAAACACCAAAGGCGCGCTAACCGCGCCTTTTTAAATTGAGGTATTTCATTGTCTTTTAGGCGCAAATCCGGTAAAATAAGGTATATGAATAATTTAGACATAGATGAATTATTGAGCGCTTCCGGCAGCGGGATTAAGCCACAAGTGGCCACTAAAGAAGCCGGCCAGGCCCTGCAGGAAAAAATGACGGCCATTGAACAGAAGAACATTGAACGGGCCACCGAGCAGCAGGCGGCCGGCGGCGGTTTGGCCTACATCAACCTGAAAGGTTTTCCCATTTCCACCGAGGCCGTCGGCCTGATTCCCGAGGAAACCGCCCTGGCTTTAAAGACGGTCTGTTTTTTCTATGCCGATTCCGAAATCCGCTTAGGCTCGCTTAATCCGGCCAACCCGCAATTAAAAGCCCTGGCCAAGGAGCTCTCCGAAAAACACAAGGTCAATGTGGAAATCTACCTGATTTCTCAAAACAGTTTTAACCTGGCCGCGGCCATCTACGAAAAGATTCCGAAAATCAAAGAAATCGTCAAAGGCCTGAAAATTACCGAGGCCGATCTTAAAAAATACCAAAAAGAACTGTCCTCTTTCGCCGAGATTCAGGAGATGATAAATCAAATCAACATTACCGAACTGCTGGTGGTGATTATGGCCTCGGCCATGGAAACCCGGTCCTCGGACGTGCATATTGAGGCCGAGGAAAATGACATCAAACTGCGCTACCGCATTGACGGCGTGTTGCATACGGTGGCCAAAATCAACCAGGCTGAATGGTCCAAAATCATCGCCCGCATCAAGCTGATTGCCGGACTGAAAATCAACGTGACCGACAAGCCGCAGGACGGCCGCTTTACCATTCATCTGACCGATGATAAGGTTGACGTCCGGGTTTCCGCCATTCCCACCGCCTATGGCGAAAGCGTGGTCATGAGAATTTTACGCTCCTCGGCCGTCGGCCTAAAATTTGAAGATTTGGGACTGCGGGGCAAATCTTTCGTTGACTTAAAACACGAAATCCAAAGGCCCAACGGCATGATTGTCGCCACCGGCCCGACCGGCAGCGGCAAAACCACCACTTTATACGCCATTTTAAACAAACTTAACCGGCCGGAAACCAAAATCATCACCCTGGAAGATCCGATTGAATACAAACTGGAAGGCATTAACCAGAGCCAGATTGACCACGCCAAAGACTACACTTTTGCCAAGGGCCTGCGCTCCGTCTTAAGGCAGGATCCGGATATCGTCATGGTCGGCGAAATCAGGGACCTGGAAACCGCCGACGTGGCCATTAACGCCGCCTTAACCGGACATCTGGTGGTTTCCACCATTCACACCAACAGCGCGGCCGGCGCCATTCCCCGCTTTTTGGCCATGGGCGTCAAGTCTTTCCTGCTGGCTCCCGGCTTAAACGCCGTTATCGGCCAGCGCCTGGTCAGAAAAATTTGCCCGAACTGCCAAACCGAAGCCGATGTTGATAACGACACCATGACCAAAATTTTAAACATTCTCTCCACCATACCGGTAATTTCGGCTGAACGGCTGGAAGAAAAAGACCTAGGCAACTTAAAGTTCTACAAAGGCAAAGGTTGCAAGGAATGCCACGGTCTGGGTTATAAAGGCCGCGTCGGCATTTACGAAATCATGGCCCTCTCGCCGGAGATTGAAAAAATCATCCTCTCCGATAAAGTGTCCGAGTTTGCCATCCAGGACATTGCCGTGGCCGGCGGCATGCTGACTATGGTCCAGGACGGCCTGCTTAAAGCCAAAGACGGCATCACCACCATTGAAGAGGTCTTCAGGGTGGCTGAATAATAAAATTATGACGACTTTTGAATATCCGCCCCAAGAAAATAAAGAAGCTCTGGCCGAAAAGCTGGTGGAACTGGCTTTAACCAAAGGCCAAAAAATAAACGAGGGCACGAATGGCGTTATTTTTGAAATTGACCTGAACGACTGCCCGGAAGAATTTACCGGACTGCTCAAAAAGAATCCCGGAGAAAAATTTACCGCTAAAATGTTGAAAATTTATTTACGGGGCGCCGGGGAAAAGGAAGCCCGCTTTCAACAACAGGCTTTTGACCTGGTGGCCGGACAAAACGATCCCGAACTGGCCAAAATTCCGGAAATTTATTTATATCAGGATTTTGCCATTACCAACGAGGAGCTTAAAGATAAACTGGCCGAAACCGGCATTAAAGAAAATGAACGGGCCGAAGTTCTGTTTATGGACTATATTCACGGCCAAGACCTGGCTACTTATCTATACACGCAAATCCTCAACAAAGAACACGGAACCGAAAAAAATTCCCAATGGCAAATGGACTTTAACCAATTGCAGAAACTGGTCGGGGAATTGCTTCATTTTACGGAACCCACGGCCAAACAGCGAACCACTTCCGAGCTGTTTTATCTGGTAGTCAAAGAAAATGAAGAAAAAATCAAAGAATTCCTCAAACGCAACGACATCACGCTGGCTAAGGCCATTCTTGATAAAGTAGCCAAAACCGTCAGCTTGTTAAACAAAAACGGCATCTATCATAACGATTTGCATGAACGGAACATTATTCTGGAACAAAACAAACAAGGGGAACTGACCGACGTTTACATTATTGACTTCGGCGATGCCGAGCAAAAGCCTGACCAGCAAAGACCGGGCGGCGATCTGGATATGGTCGGACGTCTTACGGACCTGACCAAAAGCCGCCAAGAAAAAAAGGACGAAACGCTGGATGATTTAACGGTGAAATTAAAACGTCTTATTGAACATTATTCCGGCAAAGAGGCTTCTCCTAAAAACCGGGAAAGTTTTGAGCATTATAAAAAATCAATTAAAGAAGCCTTGGCCAATGAGGACTTTGAAGACCTCTATAGTATTGTTTTCTCCTGTGATGAGCCGGAACGGGAAAAATTCATCGCGGCCATCGTCCTAACCTTAAACGAATCTGAAAAAGAAACAATGGCTGAATTCATTAAAAATCATCTGGGAAAACAAAAAATTTCCAACAGACAACTCTGGTTTGATTTGGAAAAACTAATTTAATATTTTTCAATCAGGGCTTTAGGTTGACAAGAAAGCCGCCAGCTGCTATCATATAGACCAAGTTGCGAAAATCAAGTAATGTCTGGTAATCTTCGGATTCCAAAGACAAAGAAAGCGCATTTATATGCAAGACGAAATGCAAACTCCGGCCGCTGACGAAGCCATACAGGCTCCTGACGCCGAAGCTGGCGATGAAACCGCCGCCGAAGAAACTCCGGCTGAAGACGGTGAAACCGCCGAAGAGGCCGCTGAATAACTTCGGCTCGTCCCCCGATTTAATCGGGGGTCTAATAAAAAGAGAGCTAAAATCAGCCCTCTTTTTGTTATGCCAGGGCCTGTTGATAACTATATTGACCAACCTGAACGGATTTTGCTATTATTTACCAGTCTAAAAAATAATGCCTAAGAAATCCTCGGATTCTTAAGCAAAAGAAAGCGCATTTATATGCAAGACGAAAATATGATGACTGAAATGGATGAGGAAATGGACAAAGAAATGAGCGAAGGCGAATAAACAATCCACCCTGAAGCGCCCCGCTAAGCGGAACTGCTTTAGGGTGTTTTTTATTTATCCAGCCTGGCTTGAGCCTCTTTTAATTTTTCCCTCTCCTGCTCCACAATCTCCGCCGGCGCTTTTTTTATGAAAGAGGCGTCTGATAATTTCTTAGTCTGAATCTCCAGGTAACGCCGGAGGTTTTTTATTTCCACGGCTCTTTTCTTTTCCAGTTCCGGATTAGCCTTGATATCCAGAATAAGTTCGGCCCAGGGCAGGCTTGCCGGCCGGCCGGAAGTTTGCTCAACCAGTTTAACCCGGGCCAGGCCTTCAATTAAAACCTTATTGGCTTCAATCAATTTTTGTTCTTTGGCTTTAACCGTCAAATCAATTATTTGCCTGGCGTCAATCTTATTTTCCGCTCTGATATTTCTGACGGCCGTTATCAATTCCCGCAATAAATCAAAATTTCGAATTTCAAATCCCTCGGCTCTGCTCGGGACAGGTTTTGAATTTTTAATTTTTAACTCCGGCCACTCTTGAACCATTAATAATTCTCCCGACTCAAAGCTCTCCCATAAAACTTCGGTTATAAACGGACAGAACGGATGCCAGAGCTTGAGCAGATTCTCCAAGATGTATAATAAAATCTCGTCTTTACCGCCTTCCAGCTTGGCGATTTCCAGATACCAGTCGGCCAGTTTATTCCAGCTGAATTCATACAGTTCCTCGCCGGCCAATGAAAACTTAAAGCCTTCAATATTCTCGCCGGTTGATTTAATAATCTTAGCCAACTCTGACAAAATCCAGCCGTCGGCTAAAGTGGCGGGCTGGGGGGCCTCAACAACCCGCTTAATCTCTTTAACCGAAGTTAAAATGTATCTACTGATGTTCCAGAGCTTATTGACGAAATTCCGATAGCCGGCAATCTTTTCTTCATAAAGCCTCATATCGGTTCCGGGGGTGGCCCCGATAATCATTGATAGCCTTAGGGCGTCCGCTCCAAACCTCTCAATCATTTCCAAAGGATCAATGCCATTGCCTAAAGACTTGGACATTTTCCGCCCTTGTTTATCCTTAACCATGGCGTGAAGATAAACGGTCTTAAAAGGAATCTCTTTCATGAAATAAGTGGACATAATAATCATCCTGGCCACCCAGAAAAACAAAATGTCATACATGGTTTCCAAAACGCTGGTCGGATGAAAGTCTTTAATGTCCCGGGTTTTATCGGGCCAACCCAAAGTTAAAAAAGTCCAAAGTCCGGAAGAAAACCAGGTGTCCAAAGTATCCTCGTCCTGAACCCAGCCTTCACCTTGGGGCTGCTCAATACCAACATAAATCTTCTCTTTATTTTCTTTAAATTTATATTCGTATATCCAAACGGGGGTTTGTCTGGCCACTTCCTTGTCTGGATGATGCTTTTTAAAGGCCTGAATAAGTTCTTCAACAGTCTGATAAGTAGCGCCGTGTGCTTTATCTTGTAAATCAATCTGGCCAACGGTCATCGTTTTAACATCTATAATCTCTCCCTCACCAAAAATTTCACCGCTTTGACTATTTTCAAAAGCAACTTTATCATCAACCTTAAAATCATGATCTCTTAACCGATAAGTCTTGGTTTTACCTTGATAAACTTGAGGAATAACCTTTTCATAAAAACCCATCTTTTTATTAGTCTTTTGATACCAAACCGGAATCCGGTGGCCGTACCAAATCTGGCGGGAAACGCACCAATCCCGCAGATTGTCCAGCCACTGGAAATAGATTTTATTGAACCGGTCGGGAATAATTTTGATTTTATTTTTCTTAACCGCCTCAATGGCCAGCCGTTTAAGCGACTTGCCCCGGCCCGGAATCTTTTTATTGACGTCCACGAACCATTGTTTGGAAGGCCGCGGCTCAATCGGCGTGCCGCAACGGTAGCAAACCGACAGATTATGGACATAATCTTCATCAATGTGGTCAACCAGACCTTTTTGGGCCAATTTGTCGACAATTGCCTTTCTAACGACGGCCGCCTTTTGGCCAGCAAATTCACCGGCCACGGCCGTCAATCTGCCGTCGGCATTAATAATTTCTTTAATTTCCAAATTATATTTTTTAGCCAAGTCAAAGTCCGCGAAACTGTGCGCCGGCGTAATGGTCATGGCGCCGGTGCCCATTGCCATATCAGCCGCTTCATCGGCCATAACTTTGGCCCTGATTTTACCGTTGATCCATTCCACTTCAAACTCCTGATTGACTAAATCCCGGTAGCGTTTGTCTTTGGGATGAACGATGATAATCTTGTCCGAAAACTTGGTTTCCGGCCGGGCCGTGCCAATTATAACCGGACCGTATTTAAAATAATAAAACGGCGCTTTGGTTTCCCGGTATTCCACCTCGTCATCGGCCAGAGTTGACTTGCAGCGCGGACACCAATTAACTATCCGATAGCCCCGGTAAATCAAGCCGTCATCATGCATTTTTACAAAAGCAGTTTGCACGGCCACGGAAGAGCTTTCGTCCAGGGTAAACCGCTCCCTGGACCAATCCAGGCTTGAGCCCATTTTTTTAAGCTGATTTCTGATGGTTATCCGGGAAGACGCGACAAAGCCGTTAACCCTTTCCAAAAAATTTTCCCGGCCCAAAGCCTGACGCGATAAACCCGATTTTTTTAATTCTTTTTCCACCACGTTTTGCGTGGCGATAGCCGCGTGATCCATGCCCGGCAACCATAAAGTCTTATCGCCTTTCAGGCGATGATATCTAATCATTATGTCCTGGTACGACAGCATGGAAGCGTGGCCTAAATGCAGCTGGCCGGTTACGTTAGGCGGCGGCAAAACAATGGAAAAAGTCTTTTTTCTTTTACCCGGCAGCTTGTCGGGATTAAAAAAGCCGGAAGCTTCCCATTTTTGATAAATGGACAGTTCATAATCCTGCGGCTGATAAATTTTAGGTAAAGATTTCATGAAATTATAATTAGTTCGCGGTCTGCAAAAGTCAGCGCAACTTAAGCGTTATCAGCGTTGTCCGCGAGCTAACGCTGATAACACGGACTCAACGCTGACAAAACGCGAACCGCTGACATTTATTCATTTAATAAAGCTTGCTCTAAAAGCATTCCTCATAAATTCATTTAACTGACTTTGGCTGAAAATTTTATTATCCTTTAAAAACTCCAGCTCCTTGTATAAATTGGTTTTGTACATTTCCGGGCCGTCGGTGTTGATGGTAAGCCCGACCCCGCCCTCGGCCAGGGTCTGATAAATTTTTCTCATCTTGGCCACCGAGGGGATAACGCCGCAACGCAGATTGGAAGTCGGGCAGAGCTCCAAAACAATCTGCCGGCGCTTTAATTCTTTGAGTAAATTCTTGTCCTGCCAGGCCAAAAAACCGTGGCCG
>DATDUR010000016.1:0-4317 GCA_035290305.1 Patescibacteria group bacterium | reverse complement strand
CTTTGGTCCGGAATCTTTAAACATCAAACAGCTGCTGGAGCGGATTAAAAAGGACAACATTAAAGAAGTCATTCTCGGGCTTAATCCCGATTTGGAAGGCGAATCAACCGCTTTATATTTAAAAAAACTGCTCCAGCCGCTGGGCCTTAAAATAACCCGGCTGGCCAAGGGCCTGCCTTCGGGCTCGGACATAGAATATGCCGACGAGATTACCTTGGGTAGCGCGCTGAAAAACAGAAACGAATTATAAAACCCGCCGAATCGGCGGGTTATTTAATTAACCAATCTTCTCTATCTCAACTTCCGTGAACGGCTGGCGATGGCCCACCACTTTATCGTAACGGATTTTGGCCTTATACTTGCCCACGCTGACTTTTTTGGCCCGGCCGGTCTTAATCACCTTAGCGCTTACTTTTTTGGCTAAAACAGGAGTGCCGACTTCTGTTTTTTTGTCGTCGGCCACCAGCAAAACCTGGTCAAATTCAACCCGCGAACCTTCCTGGGCTTTGAGTTTTTCCACCTTGAGCCGTTGGCCTTCGACGACTTTATACTGCTTGCCGCCGGTCTTAATTACCGCAATTTTCATAAATTTTATTTTTTAAAGATTAAGGATTAAGTGTTAAGTATTAAGTCAATGACTTAATAGACTTAATGTCAGCCAAAGGCTGACCAGCCTCTGGCTGGGACTTAATACTTAAAGATACTTCCCGTATTTTAACAAACGACCCCGGATAAGTCAAGGCTTATAATTCCACCCTGTCCCCTGTTTTCAGGCCGTTTTTATTGACCCAGCCGGCCTGGACTTCCAAAACCCGGTCAACGGCCTCGGGTGAAACCATCCGGCTTACTTCCCCGTTATCGTCAAAAAGCGGAATGTTTTCCTGCCAACCGACCACCTCATCCCCTTTTATCCAGATAACATCCAGCGGAAACTTCATGCCTTTCATCCAAAAATGCTGAATTTGCTTCTGGCCGTATTCAAACAGCAGTCCGCAATCGTCACACAAAGATTCGCGTCCGGACAAGCCCGTAGTTATTTCTTCAAGGCTTTGGGCCAGCTGAACTTTAAGCCGTCCGCCGGCCAGTTGAATGGTTTTTTTCCGCATAAACAATTCTTCTCCCGTTTGATTTTGATTATAGCCAAAAGACCGGCTTTGGCAACCGGCCAAAACCAGGCAAATCAGGCTTGTTGATAAAATCAGCTTGACCTTCATTTTAAACTTCTTGATTTATACCTGGCCATCAGCCACAAAGCCAGGATGACCATCACCAGTAGTAAAATTCCCAAAGAAACCAGCTTGCCGACGGTCTGCTGAAAAATTGCCGAGGCGCCGAAAATCAAAGTTAAAAAATACAAAAAGATGACCGCCTGCGAATGATTAAAGCCCGCGTCCAGCAAACGGAAATGGAGATGTTTCCGGTCGGCCAGCCAAACAGATTTTTTGTCTTTGAAAATCCGCCGGACAATCACCCAAATAACGTCCAGAATGGGAATACCCATAATCAGCAAAGCGGTGGCGATTTTGGCGCCGCTTACTATGGCCAATACGCCCAGCATAAAGCCGATGAACAAACTGCCGCCCTCGCCCAAAAAAATCCTGGCCGGATGAAAATTCCAGATTAAAAATCCCAAACAAGCGCCCGCCAGAATCAAGCACAAAATGGAGGTCCCACTCATTGGCACGTCCCAGAACAGGCTGATAATAAATAAAATGACCGAGCCGATAACGGCCACGCCGGCCACTAGTCCGTCCAGTCCGTCCAAAAACTTGGTGGTGTACATCATGCCCAAGAGCCAGAAAAATATTAACAGGGGCGACCAGACGGTTCCGCCCAGATTTAACAGCCCGCCCAGAGGATTGGTAATGTAGCTGACGGACATGCCGCTTAGAATAACGGTTAAAGCGGCCAAGACCGGCCAAATAAGCTGTAAACCGGGCTTGAGCCGGTATTTATCGTCCAGCCAGCCGCCGAACATTAAAAACAGTCCGCCTAAAATAATCCCCAAAATGTGGCCCGGCTGAATCCGGCCGTCCAAAAGCAAACCGGCCTGATAAAAAACGATGGTCACTAAAACAAAAGTCAGATAAACGGCCAAACCTCCCAGCATGGGCACCGGTTGTTTATGAACTTTTCTGGGCTCGGTGGGAGCATCCACGATTTTAAACTTCAAAGCCAAATCCCGAACCAGCTTGGTTATGATTAAAGCGACTATAAAAGACCCGACTAAAGGCAGGAAATAATTTTTTATTATAACCAAATCCATAGGATATTAAATTTCCCAGCCCGAGGCTGGTCGGCCTTGGGCCGATAATTTTTAATTTCTAATGATTTTTTAATTAAAAAATTTAAAAACTGAAAATTAATTAAAAATTAAAAAATTTAAATTGATAATTTTGAAACTTTATCAACATAGCCCTGTAAAATATACATGGCCGCCACCGCGTCATCCTTGCCTTTTTTCGCGGCCTCCACGGTGGAAAGGCGTTCATCATGGCTAACGACTTCAATTTCCAAATTATCTTTTAATTTTTGAATGAATCTTTTGACTTCTTTGGTCTGCGCCGTTTCCCCGCCAGACATGCCCAAGGGCAGGCCCACCACTATTTTATCAATCTCTTCCGCCTTAAGGCAGTCTTTCAGGCTTTCAATGTTTAAATCCTTAGCCTTAACGACTTTCCACGGCATGGCCACGCCCACCGCTAAATCGGCCAGCGCCAGCCCGACTTTGCTTGAACCGTAATCTATGCCTAAAATCTTGGTCATGGACAATAATTATCTGGTTAGAATTTCACAACCTTTTTCGGTCACCGCTACCGTGTGCTCAAAATGGGCGGCCAAAGATTTGTCTTTCATGGCAATGTCCCACTCGTTGGCCAAAACCACAATCTCCGGCTGGCCGGCGCTGACCATCGGCTCCAGAGCCAAAACCATACCCGCTTCCAAAACTTCGCCGGTGCCGGTATGGCCGAAGTTGGGAATCCTGGGCTCTTCATGGACCTCATAGCCGACGCCGTGGCCGACCAATTTTCTGATGACGCTAAAACCGTGGCTTTCCACGTATTGCTGAACGGCCTGGCCGAAATCGCCCAGGGTTTTACCGGGTTTGATTTGCTTAAGGCCGACGGCCAAAGATTTTTGAGTTACTTTGAGCAATTTTTTGGCTTCTTTGGAAATTTTACCCGCCGCTACGGTTAAAGCATGATCGGTGCATAAATCCTGATACCAGATGCCCAAATCCAAACCGACCAAATCCCCCTCTTTAATTTCCCGCTCGTCCGGAATGCCGTGGACCAGAACGTCGTTAACCGAAATGCACAAAGCCGCCGGATACGGCGGCGTGCCAAAACCTTCAAATGACGGCTTGGCGCCGGCCTCGGCAATCAATTTACGGGCCAGCCGGTCCAGTTCCAGCTTTTTAACGCCCGGCCTGACTGCCGCGGCCAGCTGAAGCAAAATCCGGTGCAGAATTTTACCGCCCGCTCTTAATTTTTCTATTTCTTCCGGCGTTTTAATGGTGATATTGGTCATAATTAATCCTTGACGGATAATTTCTTAAAAATTTCTTGGGTCACTTCCGGAATCGGCGGCAGACCGTCAACTTTTAGATAAACTCCTTTGGCCTGATAATAATCCCGAATGGGTTCGGTTTCACGGTGATAAACTTCAAGGCGTTTTTTGATGACGGCCGGCTGGTCGTCGTCCCTGATAATCAAAGCGGCGCCGTCATGGTCGCAAATTTTTTCATTCCGGGGCGGATTGTATTTAAGATGATAAACGTAACCGCACTGGGAGCAGGTCCGCCGGCCGGAAATTCTCTGAATTGATTCTTCATCGGGAATGCTTATTTCCAGGACGTAATCCAATTTGACGATTTCATCCAAAAATTTAGCCTGGGAAACGTTTCGGGGATAACCGTCCAGAATAAAACCCTTGGAACAATCGGCGCCGGACAGTTTTTTGGTTAATAAATCCAAGGCCGAATCATCGGGCACCAAGTTGCCCTGATTGATGACGGACCCGATTTTTTTTCCGAGAGCCGATTGGGATTTGACTTCCTCGCGCAGAATGTCTCCCATGGTAATGTGGCAGATGCCCAGCCTGGCGGCGAGCTTTTCCGCCTGGGTGCCTTTGCCGCAGCCCTGCGGCCCGAAAATAATCAGTTTCATAGATTAAATTTAAACTGGTAAATATTGACCATATTATACCACTAAAAATTAAATTTCTCAACTCAATAATTTAGCTAAGATTAGCCAAATCATTTAATAAACTATTGACTTAATCATTATAATATGATATACTTCTTTATTGTTCATT
>DATDUR010000015.1:0-3198 GCA_035290305.1 Patescibacteria group bacterium | reverse complement strand
AAGACGCGCATCAGCTCAAACAAGTCCTCTCTCCACAGAACGAAAGAACGGACGGCCCGCTATTCAAAATGCAAAACGATCCCCGGATAACGCCTTTCGGAAAATTTATCAGAAAATGGAGCCTGGACGAATTGCCTCAGCTGGTTAACGTTTTGGCCGGACGGATGAGCCTGGTCGGCCCCCGGCCGCACGAGCCGCAGGAAGTTGAAAAATATCAGTCTCAAGACAAGAAACTTTTGGCCATCAAGCCGGGCCTGACGGGCCTGGCCCAGGTTTCCGGCCGCAGCGATTTGTTATGGGAGGAAGAAGTCCGGCTGGACACTTATTACGTGGAAAACTGGAGTTTGGGCCTGGACATCCAGATATTATTAAAAACTCCCAAAGCGGTTTTTGGGAAAAGAAGAGCGACATGAAAAAAAATCAAGAAAACAATTTTTCATTTATAGACAGTCAGAATCTTAATCTGGGAGTTCAAAGTTTAGGCTGGAAATTAGATTTCAGAAGATTTAGAAAGTATTTATTAGATAAATATCAGGTATCTACCGCTTATCTTTTTTTAGGTTATATTCCTGATAATCAGGATTTATATTCATCTCTTCAGAAGGCGGGTTATACTTTAATTTTTAAACCGACTTTAGCGAATAAGGCAGGCAAAGTAAAAGGAAATGTAGATGCCGATTTGGTTTTACAAGCTATGTTAGATTATAACGGATATGATAAAGCGGTTATTGTTACTAGTGATGGTGATTTTTATTGTTTGGTTAAATATCTTTATAAAAAGGATAAATTGAAGATGGTTTTAAGTCCATACGTTGAATCCTGCTCTGTTTTATTAAAAAAAACTGCCAAGGAAAAATTGGCATACATGGCTAATTTAAGGGAAAAATTAGCCTATAAAAAGAAAAACACCGCCTAAGGACGGAACCTTAAGAGGTGTTTTTCGTATGGATTCTATTTACTTTATAACATATTATTTATAAGGCGTCAATAGTTATCCACATTTAGAATTATATGAAAATCGCTTTAACTCATGACCATCTGTTCCAGATCGGCGGGGCCGAGAAGGTTTTGTTTGAATTGAACAGGATTTTTCCGGACAGCCCGGTTTACACTTTGATTCACAATCCGGAAAAAGCCGGCCTGTTCAAGGAATTTGACATCCGGACTTCTTTTTTGCAGCAGTTGCCGTTTTCCAAAAGGAATTTTAAATGGTATCTGGGGCTGATGCCGATTGCCTGGGAGCAGTTTGATTTCAGCCAGTACGACGTCGTCATTTCCTCGTCCTCGGCTTTTTCCAAGGGAGTCTTAACGGCGCCGAACACCCTGCATATTTCTTATTGCCATTCGCCGACCCGTTATCTTTGGTCCGACGCCCATAAATACGTGGAGGAACTTAAACAGCCCAAGCTGATTAAGAAAATTTTGCCGATGATTCTTAACCGTTTAAGGACCTGGGATTACACGGCCGCGCAAAGGGTGGACAAGTTTATCGCCAACTCGGAATTCGTGGCCAAAAGAATCAAAAAATATTACCAGCGCGAAGCCACGGTTATTTATCCTCCGGTTAACACGGAGCAGTTTAAGCTGGCCGGCGAACTCGGCAATTATTACGCGATTGTTTCCCGGCTCCGGCCTTATAAACGGGTTGATTTGGCCATCAAGGCTTTTAATCAGCTTCACCTACCTTTAAAGATTATCGGTTCCGGAGAAGAAGAAAGCCGCTTGAGAAAAATCGCCAAGCCCAACATTGAATTTTTGGGCGAACTGCCCGACGAACAGCGCAATAGAGTTTTATCCCGGGCTATCGCTTTTATTCATCCCCAAGAGGAGGATTTCGGCATTGCCGCGGTGGAAGCCATGGCCGCCGGCCGTCCGGTGATTGCTTATAAATCCGGCGGGGCGCTGGAAACGGTGATTGAGAGGGTAACCGGCAGATTTTTTGAAGAACAGAGCTGGGAAGCCCTGGCCGATGCCGTCATCAGATTTCAGGCCGATCTTAACCAGTACGACCCGCGGGCGATTAAAGAACACGCCGAGAAATTTTCTACCGCCAGGTTTGACCGCGAAATCAAAGATTTTACGGCCAAAAGCTGGCAGGAGTTTACCGGCAAGACCTTGCGCCTTTGATTTTAATTTATTATTATTAAAATTGATAATAATTAACCATTTTTATATGGAATGTCAAAAATGCCAAATACCTCTTGACAACGACACCAAGTGCAGTTGCAACGAAAATATCTGCTATCACTGTTGCGAATGCGATGCCGACTGCGGTTGTGGTTGTGGCAATAAATAACCCCCAGGCCGTAAAAGCTCCTCCGGTTAAAGCAACCGGCCAGGGGCTTTTATTATGGGTCCGATTCTTTTATAATACCTTATATGATAATCGGAGTGGATATCAGGAGCCTGTCCAAAAACCCGACCGGCGTGGGCGTTTATACCCTGGAAATGCTTAGCGGCCTGTTGGCCATAGACCACCAAAATCAGTATAAACTGTTTTATAATTCCGCCGGTAAAGCGGCTGAAATTGTAAGCCGGTTCACGGGGCATGATAACGTCAGCGTTTATAAGTTCGGCTGGCCCAATAAAATAATTAACGGCAGTTTACATTTTTTAAATAGGCCCAAGCTGGACAGGTTAATCGGCGGTTGCGATGTTTTCTGGTTTCCAAATCTGAATTTTTGGTCGTTATCTCCAAAATGCCAAGCCGTAGTTACGGTTCATGATTTGTCTTTTAAAAGACTGCCCTGGACCTACAGTTCCAAAATGAGGCGCTGGCACCGTTTAATCCAGCCAGCGGTAAAATTAAAGTCAGCCGCCAGGATTATGGCCGTTTCCGAAAATACCAAAAGGGATTTAATGGAACTTTACGGTCTGACCGGAGATAAAATAGAAGTTGTTTATTCGGGAGTAGAGAAATTCAAAATTCAACATTCAACGTCCAACATTCAAAATAAATATAATTTGCCGGAGAGATTTATTCTGTATCTGGGCACGCTGGAGCCGAGAAAAAACGTGGAAGGCATTGTCAGGGCTTTTGAAAAACTTGATTTGCCCGGCTATCAGCTGGTCATCGGCGGGAGACGGGGCTGGCTATATAAAAAAATTTATCAGCTGGCCAAAGACTCGCCGGTTAAAGAGCGCATTCGGTTTATTAATTACATAGAGTCGGCTGACCGGTTTGAGCTTTACCGGCGG
>DATDUR010000014.1:0-2459 GCA_035290305.1 Patescibacteria group bacterium | reverse complement strand
TTTTGCGTCCTGAAGTAGAAGCTCCTTCGTCGCTTCACTTCAGGATCATAAAGTATTTACGTATCTGTTTTGGCGCAGCCATAAAGTTTTGCGAGCGAAGCCCCGCTTTAGCGGGGCGTAGCGAGCAAATACTTTATGGTGCGGCTAGGAGGATTCGAACCTCCGGCCTTGGGAACCGCAATCCCACGCTCTATCCAGCTGAGCTATAGCCGCCTGTTTAAATCACAGCTAATTCTAAAATAATTTAACGTTGACGTCAACTGCCCCTAACTGGTATTATTTACTCGTCAAAGAACATGCAAAAAACCATTCAGGGAGGGTAAATGACGTATTTAACGATTTTTTACTGGATAATCGCCTTTTTTATGGGCATCTCCAGTATCAATTCGGGATGGAAAAACCGCCGTAAAGAAGGCTTAAAAAAAACCAGCTGGGAAACGCTTTGGATTCTGATAGTGATGGCGCTTCTTTTCTGGTTAACGAAAGATAATGTCTTCTAAGCACCGGCTTAGGCAAGTCGTTCCAAAACATCGGGACGGCTTTTTTTATTTTCCCTAAAAATCTGCTAAAATCAAACTATGTTTGATTTGGATACGCCGGTGGAAAATCTGACCAAGGTCGGGAAAACCGTGGCCGCCAGGCTCAAACGCCTGGGCGTTTTTAACGTCTTTGACTTGATTCATCATTTTCCTTTCCGCTACGATGATTTCAGCAATTTAAAAAATATCGCCGACTTAAAACCGGGCGATATCGCCACCGTCAGGGGCAAGATAGAACTTTTGGCCGGCCATCGCTCGCCCCGCAAAAGGATGATGATAACCGAATGCTTTTTGAGCGATAAGAGCGGCTCCATCAAGACCATCTGGTTTGGCCAGCCGTTCATCGTCAAGGTCTTAAAAAACGGCGACGAAGTTTATTTTTCCGGCAAAGTGGAAGGCAATCTGCTGGAAACCTATTTTAAAAATCCCGCTTACGAAAAAGCTTCGGCCGAAACCACCCATACCGCCCGCCTGGTGCCTCTTTATCCCCTAACTTCCGGTTTGAGCCAAAAACAAATCCGTTTTTTAATCAGGCAGGCCTTAAACAGCGCTGGCCGACTCGGCGACTGGCTGCCGGCTGATTTCAGGCAAAAACATAACTTGGCGGGTTTGACTCTGGCCTTAAAACAAATCCATTTCCCGGATGAACAGGCAAGGCTCGGCCAAGCCGTCCGGCGGCTGAAATTTGACGAACTGCTTAAACTCCACTTGCAAAACTATCAGATTCAACAAGACGCGGAAAAACACCGGGCTTTGCCGATTGAATTTAAAGAGGCTGAAACCAAAAAAATCGTGGCCAAACTGGGCTTTGATTTAACCGACGCCCAAAGAAAAAGCGCCTGGCAAATTCTACAGGACATGGCCGAGGCCAAACCGATGAACCGGCTTCTGGAAGGCGACGTGGGCAGCGGCAAAACCGCGGTGGCCGCCCTGGCCATGGCCAACGCCGCCTTGAACAAGGTCCAATCCGCCCTGCTGGCGCCGACGGAAATTCTGGCCGGCCAGCATTTTCTGGAACTCAAAAAACTGCTTAAACCGATTGACTGCAACGTGGCCATCTTAACCCGCGGCCGGCGCCAGGTTTTTAATACGGCCGATGACAAAATTTCCGAATTAAGCAAAGCCAAACTTCTTAAGTCCCTCAATATCGGGGAGATTGACTTGCTTATCGGCACTCACGCCATTATTCAGGATGAAGTTAATTTTAACAATCTGGGCCTGGTGGTGATTGACGAACAGCACCGCTTTGGCGTGGAACAGCGCCAAGCCTTGCGCCAAAAATCCGGCAACGCCGCCACCATGCCCCATCTGTTATCCATGACGGCCACGCCCATTCCCCGCACCCTGGCCCTGACCATTTACGGCGACTTGGAAATTTCCGTCATCAACCAGTTGCCGCCGGGCCGGAAAAAACCGATTACCAGGCTGGTGGAGCCGGCCGGCCGCAACCAGGCTTATGAATTCATTCTGGAAAAAATCAAGGAGGGACGGCAGGCTTACGTGATTTGCCCGCTGATTGAGGAATCGGACCCGCTTCGCCGCGAGGCGAGCCCGCTGGGCGTAAAATCGGCCAGCGAAGAACATCAAAAACTGACCGAAGAAATTTTCCCCCAGCTTAAAATCGGCCTGCTGCACGGCAGACTGAAATCCAAAGAAAAAGAAAAGATTATGGCGGATTTTAATGAAGGCAAAATTGACATTTTGGTGGCCACTTCGGTGGTGGAAGTGGGCGTTAACGTGCCCAACGCTTCGGTTATGATGATTGAATCGGCCGAACGGTTCGGCTTGTCCCAACTGCATCAATTTAGGGGGCGGGTCAACCGGGCCGAACATCAGGCCTATTGCCTGTTATTTTCCGAAACCAACGGACTTAAATCGCTTAACCGGCTCAAGACTCTAATTGACTGCTTTGACGGCTTT
>DATDUR010000013.1:0-6574 GCA_035290305.1 Patescibacteria group bacterium | reverse complement strand
GGCGACGGCCGATACCGATAACGACGGCCAGCCGGAAATTATTTTAAGCCAAGCCTCAAAAGGAGATTCAACCGTTGAGATTTATTCCCTAAGCGGCAGATTAACTTCAAGCTTTAAATCATTTGAAGATGTTTTTGCCGGCGGGGTTAATTTAGCCATAAGATGATTGAGAAAATTTTAGCCTACGTCATTAAAAAATATTTATTCAGATTTCCTTCTTTGGTTCAGTTCATAAAATTTTCCCTGGTCGGCGCTCTTAATACGCTGGTCGATCTTTTTGTTTACCTGGCTTTAACCAGATTGCTGGCCTGGTTTGGAGAAAATTATCTGGTGGCCAACGCCGTTTCTTTCAGCTTGGCCGTTACCAATAGTTTTTTCATTAACCGGAAATGGACCTTCAGGGATGAAGACAAAAAAAAATTGGGCAAAAAATATCTTAAGTTTTTTGTAAGCTCGCTCGTGGCTTTGGCGGCCGTGGAACTGGCCATGTATCTTTTGGTCGGGGTTTTGGGCGTTTATGACGTTTACGCCAAATTTATGGTGGTAGTGGTAAGCGTGGGCTTTAGTTTCAGTTTGAGTAAACTGTGGGTTTTTAGAAAGTAAAACCGTCTTGTCAAATAAGGCCTTTTTAGTTATAATTTGACAAGCTCTTTATATGAAATTAAGCGTAATTATTCCGGCTTATAACGAGGCTAAAACCATCGTTCCAACGGTTACCGAAATAGCCGATTATTTAAGTGCCCGGAATCCGGCGGGAGTTGATGATTTTGAAGTAATCGTGGTGGATGACGGCTCTTTGGACCAGACGGCTTCCTTGGTGGAAAAATTAAATTTACCCGGTTTAAAACTAATCAGGCATCCTAAAAATCTGGGCAAGGGAGCGGCGGTTAAAAGCGGCGTTTATCACTCAACCGGCGATTATTTTTTATTTACCGATGCCGATAATTCAACCAAAATATCGGAACTCGGCCCTTTTTTGGACCGGCTCAATCGGGATTGTGACATTGCCATAGGCAGCCGGGCGGATAAAGACTCCAAAATCTTAACCCATCAGGCCCGATGGAAGGAATTTTTAGGCCGGCAGGGCAATAAAGCCATCAGATTGATTACCGGACTGCCTTTTAAAGACACCCAGTGCGGCTTTAAAGTTTTCAACAGAAATTGCCTGGGAATTTTTGAGAAGCTTACTTTAAGTGGCTGGGCTTTTGACGTGGAGCTTTTGGTGATTGCCCGGCTTAACGACTTTAAGGTGATTGATTTGCCGGTGAGCTGGAACAATAATCCTGATTCCAGGATGAAATTGGGAAGCTATCCGGAATTTTTAATTGATACCTTTAGGATTTTTGTTAATAAATTAAAACGCAAATACCGCATATGAAACAGGATAAAAAAAGAGTTTATGAACCTAAAAAAGAGGGGGAGAGGAAAAATATTTTAATAACCGGCGGCGCCGGCTTTATTGGCAGCCATTTAGGCGAGGCCCTGGTCAGGGAAAATAACGTCATTTGCCTGGATAATTTTATCACCGGCAACGTGGAAAACATCCGCTTTTTGATGCAAAATCCCAATTTTGTTTTTCTTAAACACGATTTAACCGAAGCGATTGAGCTGGACGGCCTGCCGGAATTAAAAAAATTCAAAGTCAACGTTTTTGGCATTCAGGAAATTTACAATCTAGCCTGTCCGACCTCGGCCAAAAATTTTGACCAACTGGTAACGGAAACGGCCAAGGCCAATTCCGTTTTGATTAAAAACGTTCTGGAGCTGGCTCTGCGATACAACGCCCAACTACTACAGGCTTCTTCGGCCGTGGTTTACGGCCCCAGAATCAGCAACGGCTATACCAAGGAAGATTACCGGGGAGTGATTGATTTTACCGGGCCCAGAAGCTGTTATGACGAAGGCAAGAGGTTTGCCGAAGTCATGATTACCACTTATAATAATTTTTATAAAAAGCAGTTTAAAATCGCCAGAATTTTCAGGACTTACGGCCCGAGGTTAATGCTTAACGACGGCCAGATGCTTTCTGATTTTATTTTAAACGCCTTGGACGGCAAAGACTTGGAGATTTTCGGGGACAAAGCTTTTTCCACGGCTCTATGTTACGTCAGCGATTTAGTGGAAGGTTTGATAAAATTAATGGACAGCGATTTAGCCCAGCCGGTTAATTTAGGTAGCGATACCGATATTCTGCTTCACGAGGTGGCCCGGAATATTATTGACCTGGTCGGTTCAAAATCAAAAATCGTCCATCAACAGCCGCTGGAGTTTATCACCCAGCTGCCTTTGCCCGACATTTCACTGGCCAAAGCCAAACTGGGCTGGTACCCGCTCGTTAGCCTGGAAGCGGGTTTGAACAAAACCTTGGAATACACCAGGGCCAATAAACAGCTTTTAAACCAAATAATCATTAACGGTAATAACAATTAAAATGAAACAGACTGATCAAAAATACGTTTTCACTTCGGAATCGGTAACCGAAGGCCATCCGGATAAAGTCTGCGACCAGATTTCGGACTCCATTCTGGACGAACTTTTAAAACAGGATAAAGACAGTCATGCCGGTATTGAATGCTTCGTTACCACCGGTTTGGTGGTGGTGGGCGGTGAAATCCGGACCAAAGGCTACGTGGATATCGCTAAAATCGCCAGAGCCACCATTAAAGAAATCGGCTATAACAACGGCCAGATGGGTTTTTCGGCCGATGATTGCGGCGTGATTGTGGCCATTGACGAACAATCGCCGGACATTTCCCAGGGAGTTGACGCCGGTAAAGGCAAGTTTAAGGAGCAGGGCGCCGGCGACCAGGGTTTAATGTTCGGTTTTGCCTGCCGCGAGACCAAAGAACTGATGCCTTTGCCGATTATTCTGGCTCATAAGATGGCTAAGCGTCTGGCCGAAGTCCGGAAGAATAAAACTTTAAATTACTTGAGGCCCGACGGCAAAACCCAGGTGGCGGTTGAATACAGAAACGGCAAGCCTTATCGGCTAGACACGGTGGTGGTGGCCGCCCAGCACAATGAGTTGGTGAGCGAGGCTAGGGTGGAAAAAGACATTCTTAAACACGTGGTCCGGCCGGTTTGCGGAAAATACCTTGATAAAAAAACCAAATATTTCATTAATGCCACCGGCAAGTTTATCAAAGGCGGACCGCCGGCCGATACCGGCTTAACCGGACGCAAAATCATCGTGGATACTTACGGCGGCCACGGCAGCCATGGCGGCGGTTGTTTTTCCGGCAAGGATCCCTCCAAAGTGGACAGGAGCGCTTCGTATCTGGCCAGGTACATCGCCAAAAACATCGTGGCTGCGAGATTGGCGGATAAATGCGAGGTTCAGCTGTCTTACGTGATCGGCCGGGCCGAACCGGTAAGCGTTTTGGTCCAGACTTTCGGTACCGGTAAAATTGAAGATTCAAAAATGGAAAAAATCGTCAGAAAGCATTTTCCCTTAAAGCCGGCTCAAATCATCCGTCAGCTTAAGCTTAAAAGGCCGATTTATAAACAAACGGCCGCTTACGGACATTTTGGCAGAAACGAAGAAAGTTTTACCTGGGAGAAGACGGATAAAGTCAATGTTTTAAGAAGGTATCTGTAAGATAGTTAAAGAATTATCAATTTAAAATTTTCAATTTTCAGTTAATTTTCAATTAAAAATTATAAATTAAATAGAAATTAGAAATTGAAAATTAGAAATTAATTTTATGTCCAAAATTTTAGTTACCGGCGGTGCTGGGTTTATCGGCTCCCATTTGGCGGACAAATTAATAGAAAAGAAGCATCGCGTAATCATCGTTGATAATCTTTCCACCGGCAAAAAAAAATTCGTCAATAAGAAAGCTAAATTTTACCGGGCCGACGTTAAGAGTTCCAAAATTGACGAAATTTTCAGGAAGGAAAAACCGGAAATCGTTTTTCATCTGGCGGCCCAGACAAGCGTTCTTTACTCCTTAAAACATCCGTTAAAGGACGCTACCACCAATATCTGGGGTTCGTTGAAAATTATCGGCAAATCTGCGGAATACGGGGTGAAAAAGTTGATTTTTATATCCACCGGCGGAGCCATTTACGGCGAGGCCGAAGAAATACCTTCCTTGGAAACCACCGAGGCTAAGCCTGATTCTCCCTACGGCCTGTCCAAACTTACTATTGATAATTATTTAACCAACTATTACGGCCGGGTTAGAAAATTAAAATTCATTTCCTTAAGGCTAAGCAATGTTTACGGCCCCAGACAGGATCCTTACGGCGAGGCCGGCGTAGTCGCCGTTTTTATTAATAATCTGCTTAAAAACAAAAGCTGTTTTATCAACGGCACCGGTCGCCAGACCAGAGATTTTATCCACGTTGACGATATAGTGGCCGCTTGCCTTAAAGCCATAAACAAAGGGCGGGGAATTTACAATATTGGCACGGGCAAAGAAACTTCCATCAGGGTTTTATATCATCTGATTGCCGGTTTGATTTCCGAAAAAAAACCGCAGTACCGCGATAAAGTACCGGGCGAGGTTTTTAGAAGCGCCTTAAAAATAAGCAAAGCCGGGCGGGAACTTGATTGGCGGCCGAAAATGGAATTAATCAGAGGGATTAAAAAAACCATTACCTACTTTAAATAATATGTCCAAAGTTTTAGTTACAGGTGGTGCGGGGTTTACCCCGCACCAACCTTACATAAATAACTTAATTTTTATTATTTAAACTTTTCTGTTTTTTAATTTTCTCAATCCTATGTCCAAAGTTTTAGTTACAGGTGGTGCGGGGTTTATCGGCAGTCATTTGTGCGACCGCTTATTGGCCGAAGGACATCGGGTTATCTGCCTGGATAATTTTTTTACGGGCTCGCGGAAAAACATTGAACATCATCTTAATGATAAAAATTTTGAGCTGATTGAAGGCGACATTACCGAGCCTTACGACAACGGCCCGGTTGACGAAATTTACAATCTGGCCTGCCCGGCCTCGCCGATTCATTACGTTAAAGACCCGGTGGAAACGGTCCGGACCAACGTTTTGGGCATGGCCAATATGCTGGAATACGCCCGCAAACATCAGGCGAAAATCCTGCAGGCTTCCACCTCCGAGGTTTATGGCGACCCCGAAGTCCATCCCCAGACCGAAGATTACTGGGGACACGTTAATCCGCTCGGCCCCAGAAGCTGTTATGACGAAGGCAAGCGCTGCGCCGAAACTTTATGCTATGATTATAAGCAAAGATACAAACTGGACGTCAAAATCGCCAGAATTTTCAACACTTACGGGCCCAGAATGATGTTTAACGACGGCCGCGCTCTGCCCAATTTCATTAAACAGTCTTTAACCGACGAGCCGCTGACGGTATCAGGCGACGGCTCGCAGACCAGGTCCTTGATGTACATTGACGATTTGCTGGATGGCCTGATTAAACTGATGGCTAAAAAAAATTATTTCGGCCCGGTAAATCTGGGTAATCCGAATAAGGAAATAACCATGAAACAGCTGGCCGAGGAAATCGTCAGATTATGCGATTCCGGTTCCAGCATTGAATATTATCCTTTGCCGCAGGACGATCCCGTTAAAAGACGGCCGGATATTTCCCGGGCCCTGGAGGTTTTAGGCTGGCAGCCGCGGGTTGATTTCTCGGCAGGTCTTGAAAAAACCATTGTTGATTTTAAAAAACGACTGGAGCTAAAATGACCAAAAGGATTTTGATATTTTCCACCGCTTATCTGCCGCAGGTCGGCGGAGCCGAAGTGGCCGTCAAGCAGATAACCGACCGGAGTTCGGAGTTTGAGTTTGACCTGATTACCGCCAGGCTAAAAACCGGTTTAAAAAGTTATGAACGGCTGGGCCGGATTAACGTTTACCGGCTCGGTTTAGGCGCGGCTTGGCTGGATAAACTGATTTTGGCCGCCCTGGGCCATCGTTTAGCCTTAAAGCTGAATCAAAAAAATAAATATGATTTAGCCTGGTCCATTATGGCCAGCTACGGCGGTTTTGCCGCTTTGAAATTTAATCGGGCCGCGGGCGTAAAATTTCTGTTAACCCTGCAGGAGGGGGATTTTACCAAAAAAACCGAAAGAAAAGTCGCGTTGTTTAAAAAAGATTTTCGGCGGATTTTTGCCCGGGCCGCCGGCTTGCAGGCCATCAGTAATTATTTGGCGGACTGGGGGCGGGCGCTGGGCTTTAAAGGAGAAATTTCTCGGGTTATTCCCAACGGCGTGGATTTGCCTCTGTTTACCAAAGCGTATCCGGCCGAAGAAATAGCCGGCCTTCGCCAGTCATTCGGTTTTCCCGAAGATTCAATTATTTTAGTTACCACTTCAAGATTGGCGGCCAAGAACGGTCTGGAAGACGTTATCAGGTCTTTAGCGGAATTGCCGGACAAATTCGTTTTTTACGTTGTCGGCGGCGGCCGGTTAGAAAATAAGTTAAAAAATTTAACCGTCAGGCTGAATTTATCCGCCAGAGTAAAATTCGCCGGTTCCCAGCCTTACGCCGACTTGCCGAAAATCCTTAAAGCCTGCGATATTTTCATCAGGCCGTCTTTAACCGAAGGTTTGGGCAATTCCTTTTTGGAGGCTATGGCCGTCGGCTT
>DATDUR010000012.1:0-2302 GCA_035290305.1 Patescibacteria group bacterium | reverse complement strand
AGCTTTTAAATTGAACCATCGGCAACTCAATTATCTGCTGGCTTTTACCATTTTAACGCCCCTGATTATTTTTGCCACGGTGGTGGAAACCAGATACCGCTTCCAGATTTATCCGCTGTTGGCGATTTTTGCCGGCTACTTTATAATTTATCTGGCCGGCCAGAAGAAATTCTGGCTCAATAAAACTCTCTGGCTGTTTGCCGGTCTGGTTTTAGCCAATGGCTTATTGGACCTTGTCCTAAGTTTGGACAGGTTTAAAGAACGCCTGGGTTGGTTTTTATAAATTATGGATAATCCCAAACTAAAAATTTTATACGTCACCCAAAAGGTTGATTTTAACGACGACCTGCTTGGCGCCGTTCATGCTTACATAGGCAGTCTGGCCAAACAGGTGGATAAGCTTTACCTGGTCTGTTTGTCTAAGGGCGAAGTCCGTCTGCCGGCTAACTGCCAAGTTTTTTCTTTGGGCAAAGAAGCGGGGGAGAATAATTTGAAATATGTTTTTAATTTTTACCGATTTGTTCTGCCCCTGATTTTTAAAAAGAAAATCAACGGCATTTACGTGCACATGAATCAGGTTTACGTTTATCTGTTGCTGCCGTTTCGGCCGTTTCTTAAATTATTCAGGATTCCTTTGGTCTGGTGGAAGGCTCATGCCAACCTTAACTGGCAGTCCAGACTGGCCAGGCATTTCGTGGACCGTGTGGTCACCAGCGTGTCCGTGGCCTATAATGTTAATACGTCCAAAAGAATCATTGTCGGCCAGGGCATAGACACCGAAAGATTCAGGCCTTTGCCGTCAACGCGGGCCGATGGCCGGAATATCAGAATTGCCGTAATCGGCCGTTTGTCGCCAATTAGAAAATACGACTTATTGCTGAAAGCGGTTAAAAAAGTAAGCGAAGATTTGCCGGAAACAAGGGTTGAGGTCAGCGTTTACGGCCAGCCGGCCAATCAAAAACAGCAGGCTTATTATGACGAGCTCAAGGCTTTGCAAACCGAGCTCGGTCTGGAACAGACAGTTTTTTTCAAAGGAGCCGTGCCTAACCGTCAACTGCCAGAATTCATCAATCAGGCCGATTTCGTGGTTAATCCGGGCGGCAGCAATAGTCTGGACAAGTCTATTATAGAAGCCATGGCTTGCGAAAAAATCGTGGTTGATTCCAACGCCGCCACCGCGGAAATTTTGGAAGTTAGCGATTTAAGCCCGGCGGAAAAGGCAGTCTTTATGTTTAAACGGGAAGACTGGCGGGATTTGGCGGATAAAATTGAAAGAGTCATTAAACTGGAGCCGACGCTCAAGTCAGCCATAGAGAAAAAATTGCGCGCCCTGGCGGTCAAAAACCACAACGTTGACCGTTTAAGCGGGGAAATTATAAAGGTGTTTAATAATTTGTAAATTATCGCAGATGTAGCGACGCAATATTTTGCGTCGCTACGGAAAAAGAATATGAATAAAAAAGTAATCGTTATAGGCATTGATGGCGGCAGTTGGAATTACATCCAGAGCTGGATTGATAATGGTAAGCTGCCCATTTTTAAAAAACTGCAGGCCCAAGGCGCCTGGGGCGTTTTAAAATCCCAGTTGCCGCCCGTGACCTCGCCCAACTGGAAATGTTTTTCCACCGGCCTTAATCCGGCCAAACTGGGAGTCTTCTGGTGGGAAAACGTGGACGTTGTAAATCGCAAGATTTACATACCCAACGCCCGCTCTTTTAGCGGCAAGGAAGTTTTTGACTATCTATCCGATGCCGGTTTTAGGGTCGGCGTGATTAACATGCCCACTATTTATCCGCCGCACAAGATAAACGGCCTGATGGTGGCCGGCGGACCGGACGCCATGGAATCCGGCTTTACTTATCCCGAGGCTTTGGAAAAAATGTTAAAGTCAAAATTCGGCTGGCGGGTTTTGCCCAAAAATATTTCTTTCATGAAACAGAATGCCGACGAAGTGATAGAAGAAATTTATTATTTAATTGAAGCCAGATTCAAAGCGGCCGAATTTTTATTGACTGAAGGCAAGTTTGATTTTTTTATGGTCGTCACCTATTTAATCAACGTCCTTCAGCATTACCATTGGGGCGACGACAAAGTTTACAAGGCCTGGCGGATTATTGACGACGGCGTCGGCCGCTTGATTGAAAAATTTCCCGATTACACTTTCTTGTTCATGTCCGACCACGGCACCAGCGAAATCAAAGTCAAGTTCAACATCGCCACCTGGCTGGAACAAAAAGGCTATCTTAAATTAAAATCCCAAAGCGCCAGTTCCAAACTGCGAAGCTTGGGCATTACCAGAGAA
>DATDUR010000011.1:0-5232 GCA_035290305.1 Patescibacteria group bacterium | reverse complement strand
GAGCCGATAACAATGCCCGCCCCGTTTAAGGCTTTCAATAATTTGGGCAGGTCGGTCAAGGGAGTGGAGAAATCCACATCGGTAATTAAAGTTAAGGGTTTGGTTGCGGCGGCCACGCCCTGTTTTAGAGCGTAGCCTTTGCCTTGATTTTTGGGATAAGAGATCAACTTAAATCCGGCTTTTTTAATCAGTGCGGCCGTGGCATCGGTCGAACCGTCGTTAACGAAAATAATTTCCCAACCCGGGTTTTTTCCGCATATTGTCAGAGCGTGGGGCAAGCGTTTGGCCTCATTGTAAACCGGAATAATTACTGACAAGTTCATCGTTTTTGCCACACGCCGACTAATGATAAACCAAAAGGTATGCTATAGCGCTTGAGCCATAAAAGTTCGAGACCGCCTAAAATGTTGACAAGCGCATGAGAAAAAACCGGCAGGGGATCGGCGCTAAAATCCGATTGCTGCTTTTGCCTGGAAACAACTTTAATGAATCGAACCAGAATTGCCGGCAGGAGTAAAAAGCTGAAGTAATAACTTAAAAATCTTAATTTGGCCGTATTGCGGGGAACCGCTCGTAAAAGAGTTTTGCGGTTGTAGCGGCGGAAGTGCCCCAGCATTTTATCCCAGTAAGAAAAAAACCATTGGTAAGCCGGAACGCTGATAATGATTATGCCTTTAGCTTTGACCACCCGGGCCATTTCGGCAACTAAGCGCTTATCGTCGCTCATGTGCTCGAGCGTGTCCAGACAGACCACCAGATCAAAATGATTTTTGGGATAGGGCAGGGGCTGGGTTTGCAGGTTGATTTTTTTTAGCTTCAGACCGCGCCTCCGTCCCTGATCGAGAATCGTATCCACTCCTTCCGCCAGCCAGCCCAGATCGGCAAGTTCCTGCAGGAGTTTGCCGGCCCCGCAGCCGACGTCCAAGACTTTTCCGGTTTTGGGACAAAACTGTTTGACCAACCGGTGGATCACCCGGCGTTTTTGCCGGTGCCACCAATGTTGGTCTTCCACCCGATAGAGTTCGGGGTAAAGATCTTGCCGCATTGTTCCCTGAGTCATGATTTATTGTATTATAAAGCTACGATGCTGTGGTTAGTATTAATCTTGGTTGGCTTTTTTCTGACGCGGCTTTACCATTTGGGATTGATGCCGCCGTTTTTGGACGAGTTAATTTATGTCCGCTGGCTTAACGAAATCCGTTTGAATGGTAACTGGCTGATTCCTTTAAAAGAATTCGGCTGGGAGCCGCTGGGGATTTGGAGCGCGGCGCTGATTAACCGTTTAATCCCTGATGCGGTATTGAGTTTGCGCTTAAGCAGTGTTTTAATCAGCGGTTTGTCTTTGGTTTTAATTTATAAATTGGCCGGGCGGGCGGCGGCACTGCTTTATGTTTTATCACCAATAATTTTGCTTCACGACCGCTTGGGTTTGCGCGGTGATAACTTGGTAGTCTTGGCGGCTTTAATGGTGTTTTTTGGCTTAAAAGAGAGATTGCCAATTTGGATTGGGTTAGGCGCGGCTTTGGGTTTATTTTCCAAAACCACGGCCGCGGCTTTGCCGATTGTGGTGGTAATAAGCTATTTAATTTTCCGGCCTAAACTGAAGCTTTTAGATTTTTTGGCGGCGTTTTTGGCGGCCGCTCCAATTATGTTTTACTGGTTAAGTGGCACTTTAGGGTTGGTTTTAGGTAAACAAAGCACGTTTGTGGGCGAAGCCTTAGTCAGAAATAATCTGCTGCAGATCGGGCCCTGGCTGTATCAATATCTGACTTGGCCGGTGGGGTTATTGGCCGTCGTCGGCCTGGCGGTGGCCATAACCAACCGGTTATTACTGATTAACTGGCTGGTCCCGTTTATCTTGCTGGTTATTTTTGCCAAGATTTTATTTCCCCGCTACTTACTGCCCGTTATGCCTTTCCTGTTAATTTATGCCGCCACCGGCTTTAATTGGTTAAAGCAAAAACTACCCCGGATTTTAAGGCCGTTATTAATTGTGTTTTTACTGGCTCCGGCCTGGTTTAGCGGGCAGATTTTAAAAGATTTGCCCAGCGCGCCTTTGCCGGAAATTGATAAATGGCAGTATGTTACCGGTTGGCCGTCGGGATACGGCGTTAAAGAGTTGGTGGATTATTTGCGTTTTAATCCGCCGTTGATTTTAGTAGTCGAGGACAATGACTTGATCAAAACCGGAATAAATTATTATTGGCCCGATAATAATTTAACGGTGACGCAAACCGCTACCAGCGGAGCGTATTTCGTGACCAATATAAACCATGAGGGTGTCGCCGGGGAGTTAATCAAAGAGTTTCCCCGGCCGGAAAATAAATCAAGCCTTAAACTATGGCGTTTAAATTAACCAGCCACACCCTGGTAAAAAACGAAGAAGTCTGGATCAAGCCGGCGCTGGAGGCGGTCATTAATTTTGTTGATGAGGCTTTGGTTTGGGATACCGGCTCAACCGATAAAACTGTTAGCCTGATTCAGTCGATTAAATCCCCAAAAATTAAGTTTAAACAATGCGGGTCGGTGGACCGCGAAGGGCTGGTTAAGTTAAGAAACCAACAAATCAAAGCCACTAAGACTGATTGGTTTTTATTAGTCGACGGCGACGAAATCTGGCCCAAGGAAAACCTAATTCAATTAATTAAAGTGATGACCAAGGCCAAGCCGAAAACCATCGCTTTGGTTAACCGTACCAGGAATTGCGTCGGCGATCTGAATCACTACTTGCCGGAGTCAAAAGGCCGCTACCGCATCGGACCCTGGTCCGGTCACTTAAACATCCGGGCGATCAGGAATTTGCCGGGCCTCAAAGTGATCGGCAGTTACCCCAACGAGGCCTATGTTTATAAGGGGCGCAAATTACAGGACCAGCCGGAAAAGCTGGAATTCGTTGACACTTGGTATTGGCACACCACTCATTTAAAACGCACCGGTTGGTGGCACAGTTTAAAGGTAATTGACCGGTTGAGAAAGTTTAAATTTCGGGGCAGAAAAATTACTACTTGACAAAATCTTAATTTTATTCCACTATTACCATATTATGTATGGTATATCTGGAATAAAAGAACGAGATAAATTAGAACAACTGCCAATATTTAATAAAAAAACGGCGGCGATTTTAATTGGTAAAACCGGCAATAATTTAGACAAGAAAATTGAACGGCTTTTAAAAGAAGGTTATTTAGTGAATTTAAAAAAAGGCTGGTATGTTTCAAAGCCTTTTTTAGACAAACAATCAAACTTAAAAAGTTTCACTGAATATCTGGCCAATAAGCTACGCACGCCCTCATATTTATCTTTGGAGTATGTTTTATCAAAATATAATTTGATTCCAGAAGAAATTAATATTTGGACTAGCGTCACTACAAAATCTACGCGTTTCTATGAAAATGACCTTGGAGTATTTAGTTATAAATCCATCAAAGATAAATTATTTATGGGTTATAAAGAAACCGAGGTTGAGGGAAATCAGATTTATATAGCCAATAAAACCAAAGCATTGTTTGATTTTTTATATTTAAAAAGAAATCTGGGCGAAAATTTAGTTTATGAATTGAATGAAGGTTTACGCTTTAATTGGACTGTATTTTCCGATAAAGATTTGCAGGAATTTTCAAAATACGTTCAAATTTCAAATATGGATAAAATGAAACAAATCTTAAAAGAAATTATTAAAATTAAAAATGCTGCTGGATAATTTAAAAAAAATTGTTAAGGATGAAATAATTACCGATTCAACCGGTAAATTGTTTTTGCGTAATTTATTAAAAGAGTCTTTACAGTTATATGTTTTAGATTATGTCTATTCTTCTTCATGGGGAGATAATTTTTTATTTAAAGGCGGGACTTGTTTAAGGTTTTGTTTTGATTTGCCCAGACTGTCAGAGGATTTAGATTTTGATATAAAGGATTATAAGAAATTTGATCTTAATAAATTTTGTCAATCTATTAGTGATTATTTTATTAAAGAACTTCAGTTTAAGGATTTTAAGTTAAAAATAGCCAGAAATAATCAGCAGATTTTTTTAAAATTTCCCTTAATGGATAAACTGGGATTAAGAGAAAATAATGGTGAAAGCCCGCTTCTGTTTTTAAGGCTTGATATAAATCCGGTTGACTCCGGTATTTATCAAGAAGAAATTTCTTTGGTCAATAATTATGGTTTTAATTTTATTATCAAAAGATATTCTTTGCCGGATTTGTTTGCGTCAAAACTTGCTGCCGTGCTGGAAAGAACTTTTCAAAAAGGCAAAGGCGGGAAAATTACCTTTAAAGGCAGAGATTATTTTGATTTAATTTGGTTTCTACAAAAAAAAGTTGAACCTAATTTTAAAAGATTGGAAGATATTACCGGAGTTAATAAAAACCAATTAATAAAAAAAATTGACAATAAAGTCAATCAGATTGATCTAAAATATCTAAAAGAAGATTTATTGCCGCTTTTTAGAAAACGTAATTTTGTCGATAACTTTTGTAATTCTTTTCAAGAGCTTTATCGAGTTAACAAGAATTTATTTAGCGCTCTTTAAATACGAGTCAATAAATTGTTCCAGGCCTGTTTTTAAGTCGGTTTTTGGCCGCCAGGCGAGCAGTCTTTGAGCTTTGTTAATGTCGGCGAAGGTCAGGGGGACATCGGCCAGGTGGCGGGGTTTTTCGATAATTTTGGCGGTTTTGCCGGTTATTATTTCAATTGTCTTGATAAAGTCGTTTAAGCTGACAGGATGGTTGTTACCCAGATTAATAACCTCAAACTTAAACGGCCTCTGAATGGCGGCGATAATACCACTAACAATATCGTCAATGTAGGTATAATCCCGCTTGGTTGAACCGTCGCCGTAACGGATAATCGGTTGATTGTTTAAAATCGCTTTGGTGAATAAATACGGGGCCATATCCGGCCGGCCGTTGGGGCCGTAAACCGTAAAAAATCTTAAGATTGTGACCGGTAATCGGGATTGCTTGCAAAGGTTTTCAGCCGCGAGTTTTGTTTCGGCGTAGGGGCTGACCGGTCGGGCTAAGACGTTTGCCTCGCTGAAGGGGGTTTTGGTTTGGTTGCCGTAAACACTGGAAGAAGAAGCAAAAATAAACTGTTTTACTTTATATTTTTTGGCTAACTTAAGAAGATTTTTAGTGCCGGTAACATTAACTTTGCGGTAAAGTTGGGGATTGGTTAGTGACGGCCGCACTCCGGCGCGGGCGGCCAGATGAATCACAATCTCCGGCCGGGAG
>DATDUR010000010.1:0-7760 GCA_035290305.1 Patescibacteria group bacterium | reverse complement strand
ACTTCCTTAATATCCCCGGCCGGATCAGCGTAAGTTAAACCCAAATCGTGCGAATACTTGCAGCCGAGCTTAAAAATATTGCCCACCTCAATGGCTTTTTCTAACTTAAGCTGGCCGGAACATTTGGGGCAGGCCTCGCCGGTTTTAAGCTGGCAAATTTCGGTGTTTTGGGCAAAATCGCAGGAGCCGCACAAAACCACGTTATCTTCGCCGTAAGGCGTAACCACCTGAAACTCATGGGAAAATTTGCTGAAAACGCCTCCGGAGGCTTCCACCACTTCGGCCCGCAAGCCGCATTTCTTAAAAATATTAAGGTAAGCTTTTTTAACCCGGTCGTAATAATCTTCCAAATCGGCCTCGTCTTTATGGAAACTGTATAAATCTTTCATGGAAAACTCCCGCCCGCGCAACAAGCCGGATTTGGCCCGGGGCTCGTTCCGGTATTTGTCCTGAATCTGATAGACGTAAACCGGCAGGTCTTTATGGGAGGAGGCGAATTTTTTAACCAGCGGAGTGATGATTTCTTCGTGAGTGGAACCGAGCGCGTATTCTTTGCCGCCCGCGCCCTCCAGCTTGAATAACACGTCAATCTCGTTCCAGCGGCCGGTTTGTTCCCAATTTTCCTTGGGCGTTAAAGCCGGCATCAAAATTTCCTGCGCTCCCAAAGAATTCATTTCTGCCCGGATAATCTCTTTAATCTTGTTTAAAACTTTAAGGCCTAAAGGCAGATAGGTGTAAACGCCGGCCATGACTTTGTCTATAAAACCGGCGCGGGTCAGTAAAACCGCGTTGCGGGAAACTTCGTCCTTGGGCGCCTGCCTTAAAGTTTTAGAAAATAGTTTGGACTGTAGCATATGGATTATGTCCGCCAAAGGCGGATGCGCCTCTGGCGCAAATTATGAGTTATGAATTATGAATGATATTCTTTCGGCCTCCGCCTCAACCGCCGGTTCCTGATAATCGGCCGAGTGAGCCCGGGCGCCCGGATAGCTGGCCTGTTTCTGGTCCAGATGAAGGTTAAAAAAATAACAATCCGTCTCTTCGTCCAGATACAAATGAAATCTGGGATAATGCTGGCTTTGGGACAGCCGGCGGACATAACTCGCCTGGCCCGATTTTCTGTCCTCAATCCCAAAGTAGCCGGCCCTTCTTAAAGCGTCCCTTAAATTTCTGGTTAAAGCCTGTTTATTTATCTTAAATTTCATTAAAACAAATCTTTAACTTTTTCAATCAATCCGCCGCTCTGCCTGGCGATATCGCGGTAAGTGATAAAAATAAAGGCCAGCATCAATAAACTAAAGCCGAGATTGTTCACTGCGTTTTCCAGTTTCTGGTTATTTTTCCGGCCTCTGATTTTTTCTATCAACAAGAATATAAACCGGCCGCCGTCTAAAGCCGGAAACGGCAAAAAATTAAGAATGGCCAGATTAAGCGACAACAGGGCGGTAAACTGCATCAGGTAAATAAAACCCAGGTCCACCATCTGGCCGGTAACCACGGCCACGCCCACCGGCCCGGCCACCGCGGCGGACAAGCCCGCGCCGGAAAATAAATCCTTGAACAGGTGATAAAAGGCCAGGATAATCATCAATAAAAATTGAAAGGTGGCGATAAGGCCCCGGTACCAGCTCTCCAAAAAACCGTATCTGATATTGCCGATTTGCATCAGGCTCACGCCGATGGCTTTGCCTTGGGCAAAATTCGGCAGTTCACCGGGAGTTACCGAAACGTTTTTTATTTCGCCGCCAGTATCTTTGACTTTAAGGTTGATGGCCCGGTCCTGATTTTGCCTGATGTAGTTCTGAAACTGTTCAACGTTCTCCATAACCGCGCCGTCAGCTTCCAGAATAACTTCGCCGGCCGACAAGCCGGCCAAAGCAGCGGCTGAATTTTCAATCACGCCGGCAATCTGAATCTTAACTTCGCCGACCAGGTTGTTGTTAATGTCGTTTTGGTCCACCACCGAAGGCAGACCCGCCATAAAACCGACGGACAACAGGATAAAAGCCAAAACCACGTTCATTAAAACTCCGGCGGCTAAAACCAAAGCTTTTTTACGGAAAGGCTGATGGCCGAAACTGTCCGGCTCGTCCGCCGCTTCCCCGTTTTCGCCTTTAATCTTAACAAAACCGCCGATGGGAATCAGGTTGAGGGAATAAAACGTCCCGCCTTTTTTAAAACCCCATAGTTTCGGCGGAAAACCCAAACCGAATTCTTCCACCTTCATGCCCGATTTTTTGGCGGTAATAAAATGGCCGAACTCATGGACAAAAACCAAAATTCCCAGGATGACGATAAAAGCGACAATAGTTAAAAACATATGTTAGTTATTGAGAATTGAAATTAAAAATTGGAAACTAATCCTAGACGGTCATGATTTCTTTTTCTTTCTGTTCGCCGATGTCCTTGATTTTTTTATTGTAAGCCTTGACCAGCTCGTCCAATTCTTCCAGTCTGCGGAATTTGTCGTCTTCGGAAATTCCCTTGTCTTTGGCCAGCTGGTTTACCTGTTCCTTTATTTTTTCACGGTTGTTCCTGATGCTGATTCTGGCTTCTTCCAGTTTGACGCTTAACTTTTTAATTACTTCCTTCCGGCTTTCTTCCGTCATTGAGGGCAGGCTGATGATAATAAAACTTTCTTTGACCAGCGGGCTAGTGCCTAAATCCGCCTGCTGCAGGCCCTTCTCAATCTCTTTAAGCAAATTCTTGTCCCAGGGCTGAATTTGAATGGTTTTAGGATCGGTAACGGAAATGCCGGCCAGATGCATTAGAGGAGTAGGCGTGCCGTAAGAATCAACCTTGATGTTTTCCACCAACGACGGGGTGGCCCGGCCGATTCTTAAGTTATTAATCTCGCTTTTAAGATGTTCAAGGACTTTATTGAAATTATCCTTAAAACTGTCGATAAAATCGCTCATATTTTTTTGTTAATTATTGATTGGGTGTTGAATGTTTTTCTCTGTTTTTACTTTTTGATTTTTTTGACGCCCAGATACAATCTGGCCGGTTCTTCCGGATCAATCAGCAGAAATCTGGCGGCCCGGGAGCTGGGCAGGGCCCGGGTGGTCCAATTTTGGCCGCCGTCGATGCTGCGGTATAAAGCGGTGGCGATGCCGTAGTACATTTCTTGTCCGTTCCGGGGGTTGATGGCCAAAGAATAAATGGCCGTAGTGCTGGGCGGAGTCAGCAGGGGAATTTCCTCAAAAGTATTGCCGCCGTCGGCGCTTCTTAACAAACCGTACTGGGAAGCGTATAAAATTCCGTCGCTAACCGTCGGGTCCAAAATCAAATCGCGGTAAATTTCCAGATTTTCCTTGTCTTCTCTCAACTGCTTGGTTAACAAGTCCCGCCAGCTGGCGCCGCGGTCCGAAGATTTAAAAATGCCTTTGTCGTCCGTGGCCGCGTAAATCACCCGGGTATCGTTGGGGTTGACTAAAACTTTGGCTACCCGGCCGTCAAAAAACTTAACCGCGTGCCAGGACAAACCCCCGTCCTCGCTTCTAAACAGGCCCTTGCCGGAAGTGCCGGCGTAAATCACGTCGGTGTCATAACCGTCGATGGTTAAAGAATTTATCTGGTTGTTGGGATCATCCCTGGTTTCTATCAGCTGATAATTCCAGTGACGGTTGCAGTCGGTGCTTTTGTAAACGCGGTTGCCGATGGCCACATAAATGATACAACGCTCTTTAGGGCTGACGGCAATGTCGTTAATCCGGCCCAGATTGTCCAAGGTCTGGTGCCAGCCCACGCCGCCGTCGTAGGTGTAATACATGCCCTTTTCTTCGGTGCCGATGTAAATGGCCTGGCGGTCGGTCGGGTCCAAGACCATGGCGCTTAAATCCACGGTGCTGAAGGTTTTAACCACGTCGCCGACGCGATAAACCAGAGTGGCCTGTTCCCAAAGGTCGCCGCTGTTATCGGACTTGTAGACGCCGCCGTCCACCCCGCCGGAAGTTTTGATGTTAACCACGCAGCCGCTTAAAATAAGGATGGCGGCCGGAATTAACAGAAGCAGTTTTTTCATAAATTTATGAGTAAATTTTCTAAAACCAGCCTGGGCTGAACATTGGACCAAAGGTCAATCTTCGACCGGCCGGCTAAATTAAGTAATTTTAATAAACGCCTATTGTCCGCCGGAGCCACCGACAAACTCTCTGTAAGCTCCTCTCTCAAATCGGCTTCCAGATATTCCACCAGCTTAAAGCCGCGGGAGACTTTCTCGGCCGAATTTTTCAGGGCGTCTATCTCCCGGCTTAAAATCTCCCAGCGCTCGCTTAACTTTGAAGTAATAAGTTTCCGCGCCAGACTTTTTAATTCTCTGATTTCATTAAAATAGTTTTCATCTTCGGCTAAACGCACGGCCAAAGCCGGGCGGCCATTGGCCCAAGAGATGATTTCCTCCAATTTGCGGCTGTCCGCCACCTTATCTTTTAAGGCCCGTTTAATGTCTTGTTGGGATACCTGTAAAAACTTTATTTGCTGGCTACGGGAAACAATCGTCTGTAACAGGTTGGACCAGTCGGAAGCGATGATGATAATAACGGTCCGTTGAGCCGGTTCTTCCAGAGTTTTTAAGAGGGCGTTGGCCGACTCGCGATTGAGTTTTTCCGCCTCGTAAATAATCCCGACTTTGTAATTTTTGGAAAAAGACTTAAGCGACATACTGCGGCGCCACTCCCGCACCTGCTCAATGGTAATGTTTTTCTTGTCCTCGGCCGGACTTAATTCAAAAAGTTCGGTAGCCAGGCGGATGTTATGGCCGATTATTTCCGCGGCAAATTTTTTAGCCGTTTCGGCCTTGCCCAAACCGGCCAGGCCATAAAAAAGATAGGCGTGAGCCAACCTTTCCCGCTTAATGCTTTGTTGTAGAAATTCAACGATGTTTTGGTGCCCGATAACGCCCCAATTTTTCTCCATAAGTCAGTAAATTATAGCAGTTTTATGGAAGAATTGTCAATTTTTATCCAGCTCGCCGTTAACCAGCCTGTCCGCCTCTTTGTTCATTTCCCGCGGCACGTGACGGTAAGTTATTTTTTTGAAGTTTCGCGAGGCATTCCAAACTTTAACAAACAGGCTTTGCAGGCCCAAGTCCTTGACTTTGTAATTTTGCGACAGCTGGTTGACCACCAGTTCCGAGTCAAGATAAAAATCTATTTCCCCCGCTCCCAGCTTGGCCGCTTCCGCCAAAGCCAAAATAACTCCCTGATATTCGGCCTGATTATTGGTGGTCTCGCCCAGATATTTGGAAAATTTACCCAGTATCCTGCCGGCTTCGTCTTTGATGACCGCGCCGCAAGCCGCCGGACCCGGATTGCCCCGGGCGCCGCCATCGGTATAAATCTTCAACTTTTTTATTTTACTATCCATAAATAATCCTTAATCATTAATTTTCTTAATGTCAATCAAGGAAAGTTGAATTTCCCGATTACCGTTCCACTCGTTAACCCCGATTTCGCAAACCGCGTCAATTTTGTCTCCCGGCTTGAGCTGGTCGCAAATTTCGCCGAAACCGAAACAGATGATTTTCCTTTTGATGTTTTCCTGGCGGACCATCATCCGCAGATGGTTTTTATCCGCCCCGACGGTTTCGGCCAGTTCCACCAGCAGATTCTTGATTAAAAACCGCGGTTGAAAATTACTCCAGCCGTAAGGATTAAATCCCTCCAGTATTTCCACCAGCCGCCAATCAGCCTCGGCCAAGGAAATTTCCTGGTCAATGATAAGCGAAGGAACAAAGTCCGCGCCTTGGAGTTCTTTGGACGCCAGGGCAATAAACTTGGTTTTAAAATCGTCAAATTTTTCCGACAAAATGCTGAAGCCGGCCGCGCCTTTATGCCCGCCGAATTTGACGAAACAGTCGGCCAGTTTTTCCAAAGCGTCTATTAGATTGAATTCGGCGATGCTCCGGCCCGAGGCCACGATTTTATTGTCCGCCTGGCTGAAAACAATCGCCGGCCTGGCATAGCTTTGGGTTAATTTACCGGCCACCAAGCCGATAATCCCGGGATTCCAATCAACGCCGCCTGCAAACAAGGCGGGCTGGTCGGGACCGACCTCGCCCAGCTGTTTTTTGGCCGCTTCCACCAGTTTCTCCGTCAGATTTTGACGTTCCACGTTTCTCTTATTCAGCTGATGAGCGATGGTAATAGCCTCCTCAACGTTAGCGGTGGTTAAAAGCTCGTAGGCGGTGTTGGCGTGCTCCATCCGTCCGGCCGCGTTGATTCTGGGAGCAATCTGAAAACCGATGGTGTGGGCGTCAATCTTGTTTTTATCTATAACGGCGATTTCCATCAGTTGGTTAAGGCCTAAATTTTTGGTCTTGGATAAAACCATCAGCCCATATTTGACCAAAGTGCGGTTTTCTCCCACCAGAGGAACCATGTCCGCCACCGTGCTGATGGCCGCCAAATCCAAGAGCCATTTTTCAAAAGCCTCCCGCTTGATGTTTGGGATTTGAGATTTGGGATTTCTGATTACCGCCTGCGCCAGCTTAAAAGCCACTCCCCCGCCGGCCAAATCTTTGAAAGGATATCTTTTGTCCAGCCTGGGATGAATAATGGCCAGAGCTGGAGGCAATTCTTCCGGTATGTGATGATGGTCGGTGATAACGACTTCCAGGCCCAGGCTGTTGGCCAGTTCCACCTCTCCCTTATTACTGATGCCGCAGTCCACGGTAATAATCAGTTTGGCCCCGCCTTCGGCCAGAGCCTTAACCGCCTGTTGGTTGAGTCCGTAGCCGTCTTTTTCCCTGTCCGGCAGATAAGTTTCAAATTCCAGCCCGATGGCCTCAAAAGTTTTATGTAAAATGGCCGAACCGCAAACGCCGTCGGCGTCGTAATCGCCGTAAATGACCACCTGTTCCTTTTTTTCTTTGGCCAGATAAATCCGTTCCACCGCCAGACTCATCTGGGTAAAAAGATAAGGATCGTGAATATCCTGCGAATAATCGGGATTTAAAAATTCGTCAATCTGCTCTTGCGTCGTCAGCCCGCGATCGTAAAGCAACTGCAAAACCGCCGGATTGATTTCCGGAAATTTATCAATAACCTCCCGCGACAAAGGCTCCTTAATTTTCCATTTGTATTTATTCATAAAGCACTGATGGTTCGCAAATAACACACAGATAACTCACAAATAATCTGCGTGTTATTTGCGAACTGTCTGCGATAATCTTATCATATCCTTTATTTAACGACAAAAGGGTCAAAACTAATAAATCAGCAGTGACCCTTTTTCCCATGCAAATATCTTAAATATCTTAACTTATTTTTTGTTTTTATTCAAATCCTTTAAATTAATGACGTTGGGGGAAGTTCTTCTGAACTCCTGATTAAGCCCGGGCCTGACGGCGCCGGCCGGTTTATTGCCGGCGGATTTATTGAACGAATCAAGGGATTTTCGGGGTGACGAGCGGCGCCCGGGCAAAAACATGACAAAAGCAATGGCCAGTAGCACCAAAACAATGGCTCCGCCAATCCATAACAGCCAGTTATCAAAACGGAAGAAATCCTTGATTTTATTGTCTGATTTCTCAACCGGCAGACCGATTTTTTCCAGGTTTTCTTCCGCCGGCTCTGCCGCAACCTCCTGACCCTCGTTTAAATCGGCCAGTTCCCGTTGCAATTCTTCCAGATTGTTGACGTCTTCAGTATTATCTTCCGCGGCCGCCAGTTCATCGGCCGAAGCTGAATCCTGATTGGCCTTGGCCTGGGGCTGGAAAATATCGCGCGGTTTTTCGGCCCGGGAACGGTCCAGCGGAA
>DATDUR010000009.1:0-15712 GCA_035290305.1 Patescibacteria group bacterium | reverse complement strand
CTCGCCTCCGTCCTGGCAAATGGGATAAAAAGGCACCTGTGATAAATCATGGCTGATGTCTCCCCCGCCCGGCTCGGCGGTTTCGTTGCCGGCGGCCGCCACTATCATCAGGCCTTTTTGATAAGCTTCATCCATTATCTGTTCCAGATTGGCGTCCAAAGTCGTACCGACCATGCTTAAATTTATAATGTCCGCTCCGTTGTCAATGGCGTAGCGGATGGCCTGGCCCAATAACAGAGAATTGCCGCTGCCTTCGCCGTTCATAACCTTAAGCGGCATAATTTTAACCTGCCAGGTAACTCCGGCCACGCCGGCGGCATTGTTGGCTGCCGCGCCGATGACTCCCGAAACCAAAGTGCCGTGATTAATGCCTAAGGGGGAAAACTTGCCGGCAAATTTAGGCTTGGGATCGGCAACATTCAGCACGAAATCCCAGCCGAAAACGTCGTCAATATAGCCGTTTTGGTCGTTATCCAAGCCGTCTTTGTCTATCTCGTCCCGATTGCGCCAAATGTTGTTTTCCAAATCGGGATGGTCAATGTCCACGCCGCTGTCTATAACGGCCACCACCACTTCCGGACTTTGGCGGCTGATGTCCCAGGCTTCAAAAGCCTTAATCTGCTCCAGGTAGCTTTGACTGTTTACATAAGCGTCGTTGGGAATCAAGCTTAAATTAAAAACTGCCGCGGTGGCAGAAAAAGGCAATGCGCCCGTCAGGCAAATAATCATCACTATAAAAAAAATTACGTGGAATTGGTGTTTTTTATTCATTTTTTGGCACGAATTAATTTAAAAGCCGTTCAACTTCCTCAATTCTTTTAAGAGCGGCCTGCCGATCTTCTTCGGCCGGCACCTTGCCGGCGTAAACTTTCAAATATTCCAAGGCTTCGGAATAATTTTTGCTTTCCATCAAATAATCCACGAAGTGATACAGCAGCTGATAATCGTTATCCGTTTTCTTTAAACCTTCCAGGTAAATAGCCCTGACCTTGTTCGATTTTTCCGTATAAAAATCCTTATAAAGTTTGGCTAAATTAAACCAGCCGAAATAATACGTCTCCCTTACCTCTATGGCCTTTAAAAAAGCCGTCTCGGCCTTTTGATATTCGCCCAGCCTGATGTAAATATTGCCAATATTAAGCCAGGGCGTGGCGTTGGTCGGAATTATTTCCCAGGCTTTTTCATAATACTCAATGGCTTGGGAAGCGTGCCCCAGCTCTGTTTCCAAATTTCCCAAGTCAACGTAAACGGTGTAATTATTGGGGAACAGTTTCAACTGTTCAAAATTTTGCTCAATGCGCCGCTGATATTCCAGGGCCTGTTCGCCGGTTAAACTCACTTCCAAAAAATATTCCGGCTCGGCTTGATTAAATAAAAATTTATAACCGAGCAGGCCGATGGCGGCCAGTAAGATTATCGCTGAAAGAATTAATAGCCACGACTTAGTTTTGATTTTGAGCTTCTTCATTTTGCTGTTCTTGCTTGATTAACTCGTTTATTTGCAGATATTTGCTGTAAGCCCTGCTGGTAAAAGCCGGCATCTCATCAGCCGCTTTTTGCAAGACCCGCAGCGCCCGGTCGTATTGTTTATCCAAAATCAGCAAATCAACCAGCTTGTTCCAATTATTAATATCATCCGGTTCCAGTCTGGTTAATTCTTCAATCAGATAAATCAGCCTCTTTATGTCCCCCAGTTCATCGTAATGGGGAATGGCGTCGTTAACCTGGCTGATGACGATGAAAGAATAACCGTTGTCTATCATTTTATCATAAGTGGCGTAGAGATTTTCCTCATCGTTTAAAGTCTTATAGACGATGGATTCGTAAAAATAAGTTTCCGGCAATCTGGGATTTATGGCTTCGGCTATTTTAAGATGGCTTAACGATTTTTCGGGCTGGGAGCCGAAAAGATACAATTGGGCCAGAATCCAATCGGGCCTGATCCGATGCGGGCTTAATTCCTTGGCCCGGTTAGCGTAAGCTATGCCCTTTTCCAGGTATTTGGGGTTTAAAGAGATTTCGGTTAACAAAGCGTAGGTCTTAGACTGTAGATAATGTAAAAACATGTTTTGGTCGTCGTATTTAATGGCCTCGGCCAGCCAGTCGGCGGCCTTATTCAAATCTTCAATCTGCCTGTCTTTGGGTATGTCTTTAATGCCGGTGCCGACCAGCTCATTTAAAGAGGAGGCCATTAAAACGGCCGGATCAAAACGATTAATGCTGATATTTCTGGCTTTTTCGTAATTATCAACCATGGTGTAATAATCACGGTTAATCCGGGCGGCGTAGGCGATAAAGGTAATCTGATTGGCTTTAATTTCCCGAACATTAACGTAAAAAATAAGCAAGCCGGCCAAAATTACGACCACCGGCAAGGAAATCGCCATTGGTAAAATCCTGCCGGTACCCGGTTTTTCCGCTTCAGCCTTGCTGGTAAACTTCTGATAAAGATAGTTGACGTAAGCCAGCAGCATAAAAAATAAAATGTAGGAATTGAGCGAATCAAAGACAAACAGGTTTTGGAAAAAATATGAAAAAAACAACAAAGCTAAAACGATAAAAGTCGGCCGGGATAAAATATTTTTCTTCTTTAATTCAAGGAGGCAGTAGGCCGCCGCTCCAAAAATAAACAAATAAGTAAGCAGGCCGAAAATGCCGGTGGTGGCCGCCTGGTCAACCAAAGTGTTATGCGCCCGGTCAAACCAAATCTCGTTGCCGGTGTAATTATAGAAATCCCCCTCAAAATAGCGGTCAAAAACGATGCTGTAATTTTCGGGTCCGACGCCGACCAGCAGATTGTCCCTAAAGCCTTTTAAGCCCCAGAGCCAGGAATGAAGGCGGGTTTGAATGGTATTGTCTTCAAGGGAAAAGCCGCTTAATCTTCTTAGCCAGTAATTGTCGCTGACGAAATTTTTCTCCCGCAAAGCGTATAAAACGCCGCAGCCGATAATTAAAGCCAAAGAAACGATGATTAAAATTTTAAAAGTTTTTCCGCGCCAGGCTCCCTGCCAAAAAGCCAGAACGATAAATCCAATCAATGAAATGAATAAAGCCAAAAAAGCGCCTCTGGTGCCGGTTAAAATCAAAACAAATAAATCAATGACCAAGACCGCTAGATAATAGCCCTTCCATTTCCAGCTGTTTTTTTCCACGAAAAAGAACAGGGCGATAAACAAATGGATTAACATGTAGCTGGCCAAAAAAGAGGCGTTGCCGATGGTGCCGCTAACCCTTTCCAGGCCGCTTTGCAGAATAAAAGAACTGCCTAGCCGCTGGGCGATGGCGTATATGGAAATCAATAAGCTTACAAAAAGGGAAAGATTAAGCAGTCTGAACCAATCCTTGGGAGTTTTAAAAACGGAAATCAGGGCGACAAACCACATTAGATAATGAAGCATGCTAAAGGTGCCCAAAGACCTTTCCCAATTTCCCCACCAGCTTCTAAAAAAACTCTGGCTGGTGAAAGTCGTAATGACCATTACCGCAAAATACGACAACACGGCCCAAAAAATTAAAGACTTTTTCGGACGATACTCTGGTTTGGTTAAAGCCAAAACCAGCCAGGCGGCAAAAACCGCCTCAATAATAATCCTTAAAAAAATGCTCTTCTGAATAATGTAAGGAAAATACGACTCCTTAATAACAATCAGAGGCACAAAGACCACCAAAAAACTGCCCAGGATGACCACCCAGTACAAAATTTTTTCCAGCCAATGGTAATGATTTGACGGCATAATAGTATAATAAAGTATAAGACATTCCGTCTTTTTTTTCAAGCCTCAAGACACAAGCTTGAAAATTAATCAAAAATCATTATAATAAAGACATTATGAATAATTTTTGGTTAAAAACGGTTAAATTCGCCGCCCTTTTGGGGGATGCGGCAATTTTTTATTTTTGCCTCTACCTGACCGTCCGGCTGCGCTATCAGGGCGAATTCAACCGGGAAATCTGGCAATGGCACTGGCCAATCTTTACAGGACTGTTAATCATCTGGCTGGCCATTTTTTACGCCTTTAATCTTTACGACCTGCGTTCCATAAAAAGAAAGATGGTGTTTTTCAATAATTTTTTCCTGGCGATAATCATTAACCTGATAATCGGCATTATCTATTTTTACATTCTTTCCCCCAATACCAACATCCGGCCCAGGCTGGTTTTGCTTATTTTAACCGTCCTCTTCTCCGTTTTATACGTTGTCTGGAGATTATTGCTGGGTAAAATAATCAACTCCAAAAAACTTTATCAAAACCTGCTTTTTGTCGGCTATCATCCCCTGATAGACGAGTTATTGCCGTCGGACGGCCTGATTCAAAAATTCGGCTATAATTTTAAAGGCCTGGCCCTGGAAAATTTAAGCTTGGAAATCGGCTTAAAAAAATACCCCTTAAGCCAGCTGGAAAACGTTTTTAAATCGGAAAAAATAGATTTATTGGTCATTGGCGAACCCGACAATAAAGAAATTTCCCAACTGCTTTTTAAAATCATGCCGTTGAGAGCCAATTTTATTTCTCTGGTAAATTTTTATGAGCAGGAATTGCGGCGGGTGCCGCTGAAACTAATTAACCATGGCTGGTTTTTGGAAAATTTTTCCGAGGGCAATAAAACTTTGCTTGATTTTACAAAACGGATTTTTGATTTATTGATTTCAATTGTCTTGGGAATTGTTTCTTTGATTTTTATACCCGCGATTGCCCTGGCCGTTAAGCTGGACAGCAACGGACCGGTTATTTTCAAACAAATCCGGGTCGGGCGGGACGGCCAAAGCTTTACCGCCTATAAATTCCGTTCCATGTTCGTTAACGCCGAGCAAACCGGGCCTTCCTGGGCCAAGCCGGACGACCCCCGGGTAACCAAAGTCGGCCGGTTTATCAGGAAAACCCGTCTGGACGAAATCCCCCAACTCTGGAACATTATTAGAGGCCAGATGAGTTTTGTGGGGCCGCGGCCGGAACGCCCTGAATTCATTAAAGAGCTTAAAGAGCAAATACCTTTTTACGAAGAAAGACTCTTGGTCAAACCCGGCTTAACCGGCTGGGCCCAAATAAATTATTCTTACGCCGATTCCGTGGAATCCAGCTTAACCAAACTGCAATATGACCTCTATTACATCAAACACCGCTCTTTTGTTTTTGATTTGAGCATCATTCTTAAAACTCTGAACACCATCATTAAAAAATTAGGCAGATAAAATAATAGTTTAGAAATTAATTCTATGTCCAAAATATTGGTTACGGGCGGGGCTGGGTTTACCCAGCACCAGCCTTACATAAATAGCTTAACTCTTAAAATCTAAAAGTTGTTATATAAAATTACTTTAATTTATGTCTAAAATTTTAATTACAGGCGGTGCGGGGTTTATCGGTTCCAATATAGTCAAAGTCCTCCTTGAAGAAGGTCACGAAGTAACGGTTATTGATAACTTGATTACCGGCAAAAAAGACAATTTAAAGCCTTTTTTGGATAAGCTAAAATTTATTGAAGGCTCAATCCTGGAAGAGGCTAAAATAAACGAGGCCATGGAGGGCGTTGAATATGTTCTGCATCAGGCGGCTCTGCCTTCAGTGCCCAGGTCGCTGGAACAGCCTTTGGCCAGTTTGGAAAACAATTTAAGCATTACATTAAAAATACTTTTAAAGTCGGTTGAGTTTAAAGTCAAAAGGCTGGTTTACGCTTCCTCGTCATCTATTTACGGCAACCAGGAGTCCGAGAAAAAAAGCGAAGATTTAAGACCCTTGCCGGTTTCCCCCTACGCCGTATATAAAAATGCCGGCGAACAGCTTTGCCAGATTTATTCAAAAATTCACGGCTTAGCTGCCGTCTGTTTGAGGTACTTCAACGTTTTCGGCCCTAACCAGGATCCTGATTCGCCTTACTCGGCGGTTGTGCCCCTGTTTATAAAAAAGATGCTGAATGGGGAACGGCCGGTTATTAACGGCGACGGCAACAATGCCAGAGATTTTACTTTTGTGGAAAATAACGTTAAAGCCAATATCTTGGCTCTCAAATCGGATAAAGTCGGCCAGGGCGAAATTATTAACATTGCTTGCGGCCAATCAATCTCCCTCAACCAGTTAGTTGAAGAAATTAACGCCTGTTTAAACACCGAAATTAAACCTATTTACGGCCCAAAGCGTCCGGGCGACATTAAACATTCATTGGCGGACATTAGTCGGGCAAAAAAACTCCTGGACTATTCCCCAGAAGTTGATTTTAAAACAGGAATTAAACAAACCGTTGATTATTTTATTAAAAAAAACGCGTAAACGAGTTTCTAAAAAGAGTTATTTTATAATTCTTTTTTTATTTTCTCGGCTATTGATTGGCCGTCCAATTCAAAATGCTTCAAAGTTTCCATCACCTGCCCGCTTTCGGGGAAAGTCTTTAAACCAAACCTGATAATTTTTTTACCCTTGAGCTCTTCTTTTTTATTGGCAACGGCCAATATCTCTTCACCCTGGCCCCCGGCAATCAAATGGTCGTCAATGCTAAAAATCAGTTTTAATTCCTTAAGCTCCAGGGCCAGCCAGACTGCGTCAAGATGATTGAGCCAGGGCAGATTAATAACCTTAACCGACCGGCCTTCTTTGGCCAGAATTTCTGCCGCCGCTAAAGCCTGGGCAAGTATTATGGGTCCATAGGCAATGATTGCCATATCTTTACCCTCTTTAACCGTAAAACCCCTGCCTGGTTCAATTTTATAATCCTCGGGCAATGATATTTCCCTTAAGCTGTCGCAAATAGCCAATCGTAAATAGCTTGATGTTTTATTCTCCTCAACCAGGTATTTAATAGCCATTTTGGCTTCCTCGTAACCGCACGGCTCAAACAATATCATTTCCGGCATGGTCCGCATTAAGCCGATGTCCCTGACGGCCTGGTGGGACTTGCCCGGGTTAGCCGGAATCAAGCCGGCCAAATGGCCTACGTAAATAATTTTACTATGTTCCGTTTGGTTGTTGTAAATTTGCTCGTTAGCCCTGGCCGTCAAAAAAGCGGCAAAGGTATTAACAATCGGCAGGTAGCCCTGCCTGGCCAAACCGCCGGCAATACCGACCATATCCTGTTCCGCTATGCCTACTTCCAGAAAATTATCCGGATAATCCTCTTCAATCACTTTAATGCCGCAATCAACCGACAAATCACCGTCTAAGACCATAATCTTACCGTTTGTTTTAACTAATTCCGCTAAACCCTCGCTGTAGCCTTGCTTCACGGATTTTTCCGCCCAATTTATTTTTTCTCTTTCAAATTCTTTTTTTATTTCAGGAAACTCAATCTGATTATCGCCCAATAATTCTTTTATCTTTTTATCAACCTCGCCGACGGCTAATTCATATTCTGCCTGGTTAGGCACTTTATTGTGCCACAAGTACAAACCGTCTTTAGCCATGGCGACCGGATGTTCCATAAAAGAAATGCCTTTGCCTTTAACGGTATCCAAAATAACTGCCTTGGGTTTGCCGTTGGCATAATTTAGATTATTAAAAAGGCTAATCAGGTTAGGAATATTATGGCCGTCAACTTCAAGAACTTCCCAGCCAAAAGCTTTAAGCTTGTCTTCAACCGCGGGCATATCCAGAATATCGGTAGTTAGCAAATCAGACTGAACTTTATTCTTGTCCAGCAAAACAACCAAGTTATCCAATTTCCAAACAGGGGCTGATTGAAAACCTTCCCAGTTCTGACCCTCCTGCAATTCCCCGTCCCCTACCATTACAAAAACTTTGTTAGTTTTGTTTTGTTTTTTAAAAGCAATCGCCTGGCCTTTGCCTTTGGCGATGCCCATACCCAAAGCGCCGGTATTGGCTTCCACTCCCGGCGTTTCCATGTCCACATGGCCTTGGGGCCCGTGAAGCTTCCTATATTTAAACAAATCGCCATGGGGCATCAAACCGACTGAAGCCAGCTCGGAAATTAGCATCGGTCCGGCATGACCTTTGGAAAGTATGTAAATATCCCTGGCCGGATCCAAATGGTTGTCCGGATTAATCTTCATTACGCGGTGGTATAAAAGAGTCATCACTTCAGCGGCCGACAAAGAAGCGCCTAAATGGCCTGAACCGGCTTCCATAACCACGCCCAAAATATTATGCCGGATCATTTCAGTCAGAACCCGTAACCTTTTTTCTTCAGGCAGTTCAAAAGACTTTGCTTGATTAAATTGTTCTTTGGTAAAAAATGTTTGATTCATTTTTTTTGTTTTATTTTTTCGTCTGTGAATTCTGAATCCCGCCGGAATAATCCAGATAAACGGTCTGCCAGTCGGAAAAAACGTCAAGGCCGCCAAGCCCCGCTTCCCTGTGACCATTACCTGACAGCCCAAAACCGCCGAACGGCAAATGGACTTCCGAGCCGAAGGTGGGAGCGTTTAAATAAACAACGCCCGCCCTTATCCCGTCAATCATCCGCAAACCCTTGGCGGAATCTTTGGTAAAAACAGAAGCGGTTAAACCGTAGTTAGTGGCATTCATTAACTCCAGTCCTTCTTCAAGGCCGCCATACTTAACAACCACCGCAACCGGGCCGAATACCTCTTCCTGAAATATCTTATCTTTAGGCTTGACGTTAATTAAAATAGTGGGGGCAAAATAAAAGCCGTTGGAATATTCGCCTTTAGTCAATATTTCCCCTCCGGTTAAAACTTCGGCGCCGGCTGTTTTAGCTTCTTCTACGTATTTAGCGATTTGCGCTAACTGTTTCTGATTGATTATGGGAGTAATGTAGCTGGATTCATCGTCAGCCGGCCCAACCTTTAGCGTCTTGGTCCTGTTGACTAATTTTTCCAGAAACTGATCATAGACGGAAGAATGGACGACGACCCTGCTGGTAGCGGCGCATCTTTGGCCGGCGATGGTAAAGGCTCCGGAAACAACAGCCTCTGCCGCCAAATCCAAATCAGCATCCTCCATGACCAAAACGCCGTTCTTACCGCCCATTTCCAAGGAAACTTTAATCAGTTTTTTTGAACCGATTTCGCTTAAATGCCTGCCGACTTCGGTAGAACCGGTAAAAGAAATTAAATTGACATCTGAATGGTTAGCCAAGGCTTCTCCGGCTTCTTGGCCGTAGCCTTGAACCAAATTAGCGACTCCGGCCGGCAGACCCGCTTTTTCCAAAATTTCAAAAATTAATTGAGCGGCTAAAGGAGTGTCTTCGGCCGGTTTGACTACCGCGGCATTGCCGCAAATCAAAGCCGGAAAAAGCTTCCAGGCGATGGCTGCCGCCGGAGCGTTCCAGGGGGTAATCAGAGCGCAAACACCGACCGGTACCCTGCGGGCAAAAGCCATTCTGTTGGCCAAAGCCGAATGGGCAGTCTGGCCATACAATCTTCTGCCTTCGCCAGCGGCGTAGAAAGCCATGTCGGCGGCCGATTGGACATCCCCGTCCGCCGCCGCTTTAACCTTGCCCATTTCCCTGACAATCGCCCGTGAAATCTCTTCTTTTCTTTCCAAAAGAAGCTGTCCGGCTCTATAAATTATCTCGCCCCTTTTGGGAGCGGGAGTGGCCGACCAACCGGCAAAAGCTTTTTTAGCCGCCTTAACCGCCTCATTAACATCTTCTTGGTTAGAACGGGGAAATGTTCCGATTACTTCTTCTTTATTTGAAGGGTTTAGGTCATTAAAAGTCAGCCCGGATTTACCGGAAATAAATTGTCCATCTATATAATTTAAATAATCCATATATATTATCGTTAAAACTAAGCTCGGGCAATTACCAGGCCGTCCAACCGCCGTCTATAACCAGATTGGCCCCGGTCATATAACTGGAAGCTTCTGAAGCCAAAAATACAATCGCTCCGTTGTATTCATCCTTATTAGCCATCCTGCCCAGGGGCGTTTTATCGCCATAAGCTTTGACAAAATTCTCATCCTGATTATTTAAAACCCCTCCCGGAGATAAAGTGTTGACTCTCACCCCTGATTTGGCCCAATAAGTGGCCAGATACCTGGTTAGATTTAAAATGGCTGATTTGGTGGCGCTGTAGGAAATAGGCTTGACGAATTTAAAAGGCATTGATTCATAAATCCTCTGGTCCGGCGAAACCAGGCCGTAGGTTGAACAAATATTAATGATGCTGCCCTTTTTATTCTCCGCCATCCTTGAACCGATAACCTGGTTGGCCAGAAAAACTCCCGTTAAATTAACCCTGACTACCTGCTCCCAAATTTCCAAAGGGTAAGCTTCAAAAGATTTAGTATTTTCTGAAGTAGTTGAAGGCGGATTATCCAAAGCGGCATTGTTAACTAAAACCCCTGGTACGCCTAAATCCTTTTCCACCGCTTCTAAACCGGACTTTAAGCTGTTTGGGTTTGTAACATCAACTTTATAATATTTAACATCGCTTAAATCTTTTAGAGTATTATTTAATTCTTCTTGAATATCAAAAACGGCAACTTTGGCGCCAGCCGAAGTTAAGGCCTTAACGTATTCCGTTCCCAAACAACCGTTGCCGCCGGTCACAATAGCCACTTTGCCCTCCAAACCGAATAATTTTTCTAAATATGACATAAGCTTTACCAATTCAACGCTTCTTTGGGCATAATAGTATCCTCCTCAATGTCAAACCGGGCGATTTTGCCTAAAAGCCCGTTAATTTCATAAGGCTTGAGTCCGCTGCCCGGAGATTTAAAAGTAAACATTTCTACGCCAATCGTAGTACCGGCCGGAATCCTGATTTTAGCCACAATGCTCTTGGAATGCTTTTCTCTGGCCTTCCGCTCCGAATCCCTGATGATTTTCCGTGAATCGCCAAAAACTACTTCTAAATTCCTTAAATGCAAAATCAGATTCTTAAGCTCGTTCATGTCCAAGCTAACCGTAGCCTGGTCAGGTCCCGGCAAGTTCTTATCAAGAGTTACATGCCTCTCCACCGTAGTGGCTCCCATAGCCGCCGCCATAATGGTCGGCATAATGCCCTTCTCATGTCCGGAATAGCCAATGGGCAAGGGATGATAGCGCTCCTTTAAATACAAAATGTTTTTTAAGTTCATGTCATTTAACGGCGTCGGATAGGTTGAGATGCAATGGTTGATAATAACGTCATTGTGGTATTTAAAAATTGTTTCCAAACAACCGTCTATTTCTTCCAAACTGGACATGCCGATTGACAAGACAATTGGTTTTTTCAGCCGGGCTATCTTTTGCACTAAAGGATAGTTGGTTACGTCAAAGGAGGAAATCTTGTAGGCGTCAATTTGCAACTCTTCCAAAAAATCAACGCTCTTAAAGTCAAAAGGGGTGACGAAAAAGAACAAACCCAGTTTTTCAGCATGCCTTTTAAGCTCGCTGAACTCCTCCATAGTCATCTCCTGAAACCTACGGTATTCACCGTAGGTTTTGCCAAAAGCCAAGGTTTTGACCTGTTTCTGGTCCCTCATCTCTTTAATAAAGGTTTCCTCAACGTCCCGTTTTTGGAATTTAACGGCGTCCGCTCCGGCCTTAGCCGCCTCTTCAACCATCTTTTTAGCCAACTCAACGTTGCCATTATGATTGCAACCGATTTCGGCCACGACAAAAATCGGACGTCCCTGGCCAATGACCTTATTGCCGATGGCTACCTGGTTTGGCAACTGCAGATATTCAAACGGCCTCTTTGCGGCTGAATCAATAGTCATAATAAATGCGTCAAAAAAATATGGTTAGTATGTGATACTATAGCAAAAATCGCTTAATTTCGTCAAGATTAAACTCTGACAGGGAATTTATGGTTAAATCCGCTATTCTTTTTATCTCGGCCGTCTGCTTTACGGGATAAGGCACGGCCAGAGTACAGATGCCTGCCGCCTTACCAGCTTTAACCCCATTAAGTTCATTTTCAACCACCAGGCAGTTTTTAAGTTCAACCGATAATCGTTTAGCCGCCAAAAAGAAAACTTCGGGATCAGGCTTGTTTTTCTTTCCTTCATGAGTAGAGGCTAAAACTGCAATTTTATCCTGCCAGCCGAATAACTCAACCGCAAACTTAATTATTTTCATATTCATTCCCGAGGCAATGGCTATTTGAATATTCTCTGCTTTTAACTTTTCCAGAACTTCCTGAACTCCGGGCCTAAGAGTCAGTTTTTCCCTGTAAACTTCAAACATCTTTTCCATCCTTAAATCTATAATCTCCAGGGGTGACTCTTTTTTATCAAACATCTCTTTAAGCCTGGCCATAATCTCCCTTAACTGAAACGTATTTTTTCTCATTGCCAGCCAGACCGTCCGCCACTTCCGCCAATTATCTTTGCCCAGATAATCGCTAAAAAAAGCTTGATCTATTTCGGGCCAGAGTTTTTCAGAATCAATTAAAACATTATCCAAATCAAAAATGACGGCTTGTAATTTCATGGATTTTTAGTTAGTATTTAATTTATGAATAAAGAAGAAATAAGAAAATCAAATGTTTTGGCGGTTATTGGCGCCAGGTCGGGTTCAAAGACCCTGCCTGATAAAAACATCAGGCCAATTTTAGGCAAGCCTCTCTTGGCCTGGATTACCGAAGCGGCCAAAGCCTCCAAACTGGTAGATAAGCTGATTGTCTCAACTGATTCAGAAAAATATGCCGAAATCGCCAAACAATACGGCGCCCAGGCGCCTTTTTTAAGGCCAAAGGAAATCTCCGGCGATCAGGCGCTGGATATTGAATATTTAACCCACGCGGTTAAATGGTTTGAAAAGAACGAAAATTGGAAGGCTGATATTATTTTAAGACTGCCGGCCGTTGCGGCGCTCTGCAAAACGCAGTTCATTGATAAATGCATTGAGCTTTTAGTGTCGGACGAATGGGCCAGTTCAGCCAGAACAGTCACCCAGGCCGCCAAGCACCCTTACAAGCTTTGGCGCGCGGAAGGCGGCCGGCTCAAGCCTTTTATGCCGGAAGAGATTACCGGCAAAGACGCTGCCAATAGGCCCAGGCAGTCGTTCCCCGAAGCCTTAACCCACACAGACGTTATCGCCGTAAAGTACGACACCCTGATGAAAGAAAAATCGCTGTCGGGCAATAAAATCCTTTTCCACAAAATTGATAAATTGGATGCGATTGACATAGACGATGAAAAAGATTTTCTCCTGGCCGAACTTTTGCTTAAAAGAAGGCTTGAAAATCCTCTGATTTAAATTTATCTGGTAAAAATAATATTTTCAATGTCGCCGTGACCGCTCTTTTTCCTACGCTCCCTGGAATGATTTGCCTGATAATTAATGGGATGGTCCGTTTTAAAGCCGGCTTTAAACATAATCTCTCTTATTTTTTTATTTAATGAATTTTTATCAGTCACTTCAATCATGGCTGTTTTTAACTGTTGATTATTTAAAACTTCTCGGGCGCCGGCAATCACTTCATCCTCCTGGCCATCCACGTCCAACTTAAAATGGTTAGGGCAGGTAAAACCGAATTTATTAACTAAATCGTCTAAAGTTACAGTAAAAACCCCCTGTTTTAGAACTAAATTACCGTTTACCGACGGCGTTTGGTCGGCTAAAACCGCGTGATTGGCTGAACCGGAAATATCTGAAACAAGGTCAAAAATTGAAAATCCAGTTTTACCGCTAAGGGCGACGCCGTAGGGCAAAATATCTTCATTAAACTGATTAATTAAAATGTTTTGGCAAAGCTTCTGGAAATTATGGTAGGCCGGCTCAAAAGCGTAAACTTTTATCTTATCTTTATAAAGCGCCCCGGCATATAATGAATAAACTCCTATATTGGCGCCCACGTCAAAAAGAATCTCGTTGGGCCTGAATAATTCTTTAATCCAGCTGATGGTTTCCGGCTCTTTGCTGAACAGGGTTTTAAATCTGTGCTCTTCAAATTCAGTTTCTACGTCCATTTTAAAATTAACTGTTGAATCGTCAATTATTTTTATCATAATGTTGATTTAACTTTTTTATATAATTTATTAAGATAATTTTCTTAATTATTTTTAAAGTCTTCAATGGTTTGGATAATGGCAGTCTCGGCTTTATGGCTAGCCTCCCCTTTAGTGGTTGAAATGAATTTCTCCAGAAAATCATTTTTTACCTCGGTTTGGTAATTTGAATATTGCCCGGGTTGGCTTACATATTTTTCTAAATCGCCTAAACTCCGGCTGTAATTCACCAGGGATTGATGCCGGTGAAAAAAATCCCAGGGACTGTCTGTAACAATCTCGCCGAAATCCGGCGCGATAATCAATTTATCGCAAATTAAGGCTTCAATTAAAGTCGTTGAATTAAAGCCGGCTACGGCTATGGAGTTTTTAATCAGCTCGGAGGGGTCGCCAAAATTAACAATCTCCAAATTACTTATTTTTTCTTGAAAATTTTCTTCAAAAATCTTTTGAGGATACTGGAGATAGTAATCGGCCGCCTTGGTTTTGATAATCACTTTTATATCCTTATGCTTCAGTGCAAAATCCATAAACGATTTTATAAAACTATACGAGATCTCCTCAATTTTTTTCAACCGTTGCTCATCCTGGGTTATATAGCGAAAACTATACCTCGGTAAAAATGAAAATAAAACAATCTGTTTCTTCGTCCGCAGTTCATCATCCTTTTTTAAAAAATAGTAATCAAAACGCGGAATGCCGGTTAAAACGGCCTTAGCCCTTGTTAATCCCTGCAGATTTATGCCCAACATCCCTTCCAGGCATTGGCTATTATAAAACATTAATTTGTCGCCCGTAAAGCGGCAAGTTTTGTAATTATTAACGAACTTCCGGTAAGTATCTTCAACCACTATGGCCTCTTTATGCAAAACGCAAAAAGGGATTTTTTGCTCATGGCAAACCTGGGCCAGCTCCTGCTGTTCTATATAATTTATATTACCGGAAAGTATCGCATCAAAACCGAGAATTTTCTTTAAGATAGGAACCATTCTGCCTAAGTAATCTTTATATTTAAATTTGGCTTCTTTGCAATAATCATCGGTATAATAGTTAACACTGGTTAATTTTGCCCGCTCGGCTTTATCACAAAAATGTTCAAAAACAATGCTGTAATAACTTTTATGAATTACAATATAGCTTATGCGTCCGCTAAAAATGGTCATAGCCTTTACGTCATCAATAAAAATACTTCGTCCGACGCAGAGGACCTTATAATCCCCTTTGAGGCCGACTTTTTTATGGCCCAAGACAAAGGCCCAGGCGGTTAATCTTGGATAATTAATCAGCAGGCTTAATTTAACCAGCCACTTTGAACTTGAGGTGATAACTTTTATTTTTATTCTCCTTATTAGCGACATAGATGATTATTTGCTTATTTGGCCTTTATACCACTCAAAGGTTTTTCTCAAACCCTCCTCAATTGAATGTTTAGGGCTGTAGCCCAAAAGCTGCCTCATTTTCGTAACGTCCGGAAACCGATGGATAACCTCGCCTTCTTTTCTTAAGGGTTTGAAATCAATCTTCAAATCTTGCCTGCCTGAAATTTTAATAATCAGTTCGGCTAAATCAATAATAGTCAGGGGCCTGCCGGTGCCGATGTTAATGGACTGGCCGTCCGACTCCTCTTTTAACAAAGCCAGGATGGAAGCTTGAACGTTGTCTTCAATGAAAACAAAATCCCTAGTCTGGGAACCGTCGCCAAAAACCGTCAGCGGCTCCCCTTTCAGGGCCTGCCTGATAAACACGCCGGTGACAAAGCCATAGGAGGAAGAATCCTGTTTGGGTCCGTAGGCGTTAAAAAACCTCAAAGAACAGGTTTTTAAGCCGTAAGTATGATAATAGGACTTCAGGAAATTTTC
>DATDUR010000008.1:0-4385 GCA_035290305.1 Patescibacteria group bacterium | reverse complement strand
TCTGACGATAATGGTCTTTAAATCGGCCGTGCCCAAACCGGTATTAACGCCCACTTCAATGCCTAAGGAAGCTTGAGCCGAAACCAGTTGAGCCGTTAAAACAAAAACAGCCACTATTAACACAAAGACGGCCAGGTAAGTAGCTGTTTTTTTAAATCGCTCTGGACTGTTGAGAAGCATGGGTTTAGTTATTTTAACTAAGTAATTCTTTGACCAGCGCCGAGACCCGTTGGCCGTCGGACCCATTGCCCGTGGCCGCCATGGCCGCCTTCATGGCAGTTCCAAAATCGGCGGCCGTAAAATTATTTTCCTTGATGACTTGGGCGACGATTTCTTTAAGCTGTTCGGCGGAAAGTTCCGGCGGCAAAAAATCCGCCAAAACGGCCAATTCCTCTTTTTCTTTATCCGCCAAATCCGTCCGGTTGCCCCGACCAAACATCTCTATGGCGTCCTGCCTTTTTTTAACTTCCTGCCTGATGATTTTCAGGATGTCCTCGTCGGTCAGTTCCCCGGGGCGCTCTTTGGCCCGTTTTTCAATGGCAGATTTCAACAGCCGCAAAGTGGAAAGCTTAACTGCCGCCCGCTGCTTTAAGGCGGCGGTGAAATCCCGCTCAATTTTATCTTTTAAACTGGACATGTTTTTTATCTTTTCTTTTTTAAGGCGGATTTTTTGCCGCCGGGTCCGATAAATTCATCCAGCTTGCCGATTTTCCTTAGATATTCCCGCTTTTTGTTGATCTGATTTTTTCTGATGGCTCTTCTTTTTTGGGCCAACTCGCCTTCCGGTTTATGGTAAAACCTTACCTTTTTAGCCTGTAAAATCTTACCGCTTTGAATGGTTTTTTTGGTAAACCTTCTAATTAGACTCTCAAAGCTCTCATTGTCTTTCTTTTTGACTTCTAACACTTTTTGTTCACCTTCCTTTCTGATTAAAATTTTTAAAGTTTACCCTAAACCTGATTTTTTAGATTTAGGGCAAAAAAAATTACTACAATACTCTATAGTAATAACACAATTTAAATATAAAGTCAAACTAAAGATAATTGAAAACTAACTCATCATTTTTTTTCGCTGACCGCGGACTTGGCCAGCCGTTTTTGGATTTCCGCCACTATCTTCTTGCAATCGACCGTCTCCTGATTGCCGTTTTCCATGTCCCTAATCAGGACGGTGCCGTCCATAATTTCTTTTTGTCCCAGAATCAGAGTAAACTTGACCTTCAGCTTGTCGGCGACTTCCAGCTGGCCCTTAAGCCCGCTTTTGGAAAAATTTTCCGCCACCTTAACGTTGGCGCCAACCAGCTCTTCCAATAAAGTCAGGGATTTTTTTCTGGCTTCCGCTCCCAGTTGAGCCAGAAAAATATCCGGCTTATCCTGCTCCGGAACTTTAAAATCGGTTTCCTTGATTTGGGCAATCATTCTTTCAATGCCGCAGGCAAAACCAATGCCCGGAGTATCAAGACCGCCTAAAAGTTCAACCAGGCCGTCGTAGCGGCCGCCGCCGCCCAAAGCGCTCTGCCGGCTTTCTTCTTCGGCCGCCGTCCAGATTTCAAAAGTGGTTTTGGAATAATAATCCAGTCCCCGGACGATGGACGGATTGAGGGCGTAAGGAATTCCCAGCTCGTCCAGATATTCCAGCACCTGGATAAAATGGCTTTTGCAACCTTCGCATAAAAAATCAATCTGCTGGGGCGCTTCGGCGATAATCGGAGAATCTTCTTTTTCTTTGGAATCCAAAATCCTCAAAGGATTCTTATTAAGCCGCTCCTGCGAAATCTCGCTCAACTTGCTTTTGTTTTTGCGCAAATGGTCTTTAAGCTGGATTAAGTATTCCGGCCGGCAGCCGGCGCAACCGATGCTGTTTACCTGAATAACCACCGGCAGATTGATGGCTTGATAAATTTTGTAAGCGATTAAAATCAGCTGGGCGTCAATTACCGCGTCGGCTTCGCCTAAAACTTCAAAGCCGAACTGATAATGCTGGCGGAAACGTCCGCTCTGGGGATTTTCGTGCCGGTACATCGGCCCCAGATAATAAAGTTTGACCGGCTGCGGCCGGTTGAGCATGCCGTGTTCAATGTAGGAACGGGCCACGCCGGCCGTGCCTTCGGGCCGCAGTGACAATTTGTCCCCGCCCTGATCCACGAAAGAATACATTTCCTTTTCCACGATGTCGGTAGTAGAACCGACTCCCCGGACGAATAAATCCGTCGCTTCTAAAAGCGGCGTGTCAATGCGCTCAAAACCGTAAGCGCCGGCGGTTTTGTCAACCAACTGCCTGACAAAATTCCAGTAACGCTGTTCTTCGGGCATAAGGTCTTTCATGCCTTTAACCAATTGAAAATTTTTCTTTTTTGAATCCTTCTTGCTCATAATCAATTTACAATGATATATTCCGGACTCTTTAAAATGGCCAGCTTGTTAAAAGGAAAAGCCCTAAGCAGAGCCTTGCCTCTGATGTTGGCGAATTGAATCGCCCCGAACCGGCGCGAATCCAGGCTATTATTGCGGTTATCGCCGACCACGTAATATTCGTTTTCGCCCAATTCCACTTTGGCGATTTCGTTGATGCGGCTCTTGACCAGATACTGGCTCTCGTCCAGCTGTTCGCCTGCGGGATATTGGCCGTTATAAATGATAATGCGGCCGTCGGTAAGCTCCACGGTTTCGCCCGGCAGGCCGATAATCCGCTTGATGTAATAATTCTGCGGATCCTGCGGCGGATGGAAAATTATCACCTCGCCCCTGTTTGGTTCCTTAAAACGGTAGCTGATTTCGTCCACGATTAAATACTCGCCGTCGTGGAAATTCGGTTCCATGGAGTCGCCGTCCACGATAAAAGGCTGGATGACGTACATCCTCACCGGCACGATGATTAACAAAGAAATGATGAAGATTTTGACAATCTCAAAAAAATAAGACCAGAACTTCCGCAGGCCGGCGCCCCGCTCCTGCTGACCGATTGGATCCTGAAAAATTTCTTCTTTATCCTCGCTTGATTCGCCGTCTTTTGGCCTTAAGTCCAAAACTTTATTCATAAAAAAATTAAAGGTTTATAAACTCTAATGTATCAGAATAAAAACATAAAAGCAATGGCACGGATAGCACGCTGATTGCCCGCCAGATAACCCCCGCCTGCCATGCCTGGCACTGGCGGGCAGGCGCAGATGTTTGCGGGCTATTTGCGTGTCATTTATGGACTATCTGCGTTTTATATTTCTTCATATCTTTCCAATTTCTCGTCCTTATCCAAAAAAAATCTATATCTGACTTCCGCTTCCTGTTTTAATAATTTTCCCAACCAAATCACGTCGTCGTCCCACATTTGTTCAAAGGGTAAATTATTTACGGGATGCCACCGGCCGTAACATTCTTCCGACTCAATCAAATCGCCTTGATAATCTCTGGTGATAAAAATATGACAGCGGCTCTGGATGGCCGGCTTGGCCGGCGCCACGAATTCCAAGACGCCTTTGTTTTTCAGATTGCCGACCTTCAAACCCGTTTCCTCTTCAACTTCCCTGATAACCGACTCTTCTATTGATTCGTTCTCCCCGACCTTGCCGCCCGGGCCGTTCCACTTGCCCTGGCCCACGCCCCGCTTTTTCATAATCAAAAGCACTTCGTTGTTGTCGTTTAAAATGTAGCAGAGGTTGGTGGTGACGGGAAAATTATAATCGGACATAAGAAAAATGGTGGACACACCTGGACTCGAACCAGGGACCTTCGCAATGTGAATGCGACGCTCTAACCAACTGAGCTATGTGTCCATAATAAATAAAAACGATAAATTACACCCATTATATCAATAAATAACGACGAAATCAAGGTTTGGTCAAGGGGTTTTGGTTATAGAAGTTGGTTGGGTCTTTATTGGAGTCTTAGTCAGCTTAGCTAAAACCAAAACCATAACTTAACTAACTTCCAAAACTATAACTCTGGACCAAATCATCGTTGACTTACCTCCTTAATCTTACTATAATTTCTATACTTATGAATCCTTTAGACGGCCTCAAAAGAAACAACGGCAAAAACGACAAAGTTTACCGATCAAACGGTCGGGTTAATTTTTTAATGGACCAAAAACAGTCCCTGAAAAAACCGATTGGCCGTCTGGAGAGGCCGGGAGTCCGTAATTTTAACGTTCTGAAAATCATCCTGATTCTGGCGCTGATTTTCCTGATTACCGGCGCTATGTATCTGTCGGAAAAACTGTTCGCTCCGGAAGGCGGCGCCCTGACCAGCCTCAATAAATTCAACCCCTTTCTTCAGCTGGCGCACCTGATAACCTCGGATGACAAAAAAGTGGAGGGCGAATTCCAGGACCGGGTCAACATTCTGGCTTTGGGCATCGGCGGCGAAGGCCACGACGGGCCTTACTTAACC
>DATDUR010000007.1:0-3481 GCA_035290305.1 Patescibacteria group bacterium | reverse complement strand
CCCGCCGGTAACGTAATTGACGGTGGCGTCGGACTGCAGGGCGATGCCCGCTGCCAGGCGCTTGTAAAAAATGTCGGCCACTTTTCTCATGTCCTCCGGCGTCCGAACTTCTTTTTCAATAACAGAGGCCAGAGTAACGACTTCAAAAATGGAACGGCCCCGGGCTTTTAGGTCGGCCCGCATTTGCTCCGTCAGTTTTAAATCAAAATTGTCCAGCATTTTTCTAACCACTTCCTCGGCGCTGGCGTTTTTAAAGACGCGGTAAGTGTCGGGAAAAAGATAGCCTTCCAAATCAACCTCCGCGGGCTTGTCCGCAAAAAAATCATAATCGCCCGCAAAACGTCCCAGATTACGGCCAACCAGATTCAGAAAATCTTGGGATAAAGCAATCTCTTTCTGCTCCAGATAATCGGCAATCTCCTGATTATTCCAGCCTTCAATAACGGTAAGGCTGATTTCCGAGCCGCCAATACTGGTAAGCTTGGCCACAATCTCACGGATGTTCAGGGACGGCGAGAGTTCGTGGCTGCCGGATTTAAACCGGTGTTCCAGGTCTTTCTGCCAAACGTAAACTTCAAAATAAAAAGTGCTTCTAATCAGGCCCGCCTCGTGTAAATTTTGACTGATTTGATTGACGCCTTCACCCGGCTGGATGACAAAATCAACCGGCTCGGTATCCCGGCTGATTGAAGCGGTGATTTGATAAGTATAAAAAACAAAGCCGGCCAAAACCAGAATGACTATTATTAAAACGAGTGATTTTACCAGTTTGAACATTAATTTTAAAGTTATCGGGTTTGGGTGTAGAGGCTAGTTAAGTTATTGGGCATAGTTGTTAGTTAATTACTAAACCTACCAACCACACCTTAACCAGCTTCCTCACCTTTGCCTTACAACTTAATAATTTATAAATACTTTTCCCAGCCTCTCTTCTCCAGTTCCTCCACTATCTTCTTAACCTCCTGTGAGCGGTTTTTGGGGCAGACCAGCACCGCGTCTTCGGTTTCTATGATAACGGAATCCTTGACCCCGACCGTGGCCATCAGCTTGCCCGAATAACTGTAAACCAGATTGCCCGAACTGTCTATATTGACGTAGCTGCCCTGGCTGACGTTTTTGGACCCATGGCCGGCCAGTATCTGATGAATGGTCTGCCAGCTGCCCACGTCCACCCAGTCAAAAGCCGCGGGCAGGCATAACATCTGGTCCGCCTTTTCCATGATGCCGTAGTCAATGCTGATTTTTTTTATTTTTTTGAATTCGGATTTTAATTTGGCGGGCTGTTTTTTAATCTCGGCTAAAACTTGGTATTGCGCCGGCAGATATTTTTTGAACAACTCCAGCATCACCTTGGCCTTAAAAACAAAACAGGCGGGATTCCACAAATAGCCGCGGCTCTTTAAATATCTTTTGGCCGTAGCCAAGTTCGGTTTTTCCTTAAAGCCGGAAATGTTAAAAAGCTGGTCTCGTCCGATTTTATCGATTGGCCGGCCGAGCTTGATGTAGCCGTAGCCGGTTTCCGGATAAGCCGGCTTGAGCCCGATTAAAACCAGATACTCGGGATATTTTTTAACCGCTTGTTCCGCCCGCTTTAAAACTCTTAAATATTCCCCGACGTCGCCGATAAACTGATCGGAATTGACGGTCACGATAATCTCGTCCGGTTTAAACCTGGCGCAGGCCAGGCCGATGGCCGCGGCCGTGCCTTTTTTTTCCGGCTCAATGATTAAATTCTTGATGACGGACTTGCCCAGTTCGGCGATAATCCCCGGGCGCTGCTCCTGATTTATGGAAATAAAAATGTCGCCGGTTTTAAAACCTTTTTTAATCCTGTCGTAAGTTGATTTAACCAGAGACTTTTTGCCCAACAGGGGTTTGAATTGCTTGGGCTGCTTACGGCGTGAAACCGGCCACAGCCTTTTGCCCGTGCCGCCGGCTAAAATTAAAGCTTTCATATTTAAGGATTAAGAATAAATATTTTGTTCAACGTTTTCGCGTGTCATTTGCGAGCCATTCGCGAACTGTCTGCGTCGTCAATCAAAGGCACAAACACGAACCCGGGATAATAAGTTTCTTCAAAATTATCGCCGCCCAGCTTGTCCACCACGATAATGTCCTGCAAACCGCGGCCGACCGGAATAACCAAGCGCCCGCCGATCTTCAGTTGTTGCTTTAGGGCCAGGGGTATGGTTTCGGCCGCCGCCGCCACGATTATCCTATCAAAAGGCGCTTCTTTGGGCAAACCCCGCCAGCCGTTGCCTTTTATTATCTCAATATTCTTAAAGTCATACTTGGCCAGATTCTTTTTGGAAAAATTCACCAGGTCGTCTTTGATTTCCAGACCGAAAACTTTTCCCTGGCCTCCGGCTATCTCGGCCAAGAGACCCGTCTGCCAGCCCGAGCCGCTCCCGACGTCCAGAATTTTATTACCCGCCGCCGGCTGTAATTTTTCCAGCATCAAAGCCACGGTGGCTGGCTGGGAAATGGTCTGGCCGTGGCCGATGGGCAAAGGAAAATTTTCATAGGCCTCCCCTTGGCCTTCGGCCGGCACAAAATCGGCCCGCTTAACTTTTTCAAAAGCGTGGATGATGCTTAAAGTGTTAAGGTAATCGCTTTTGATTAACTCGTTGATTAAATCTTTGTTGGTATTCATAGTTTGGAAACAAGTATGCTTGGGGATTGACTTTTTAATAAAACTGTGCTATTATTATATTGTAGGCTAAAGGACTAGCCTTTTTATGATTGCCAAAATAGCAATCAAAAAACCAAAATAAAAACAAAAGATAAAAATGGATATTAAACATCCTCTTTTCAGGTGGGACAGGCCCGTCTGGGAATCCGTAAAATTAGGACTGACTTTTGCCGCGGTTGCTTTATTGAGCGTATTCTTTATGCTCTTTTTTACTCCCTCAATCCAGGGCAAATCAAGTACCGGGGAGCTTAAGGCTACGCAACTCATCAATCTGACCAATCAAATCAGAATAGAAAACCATCTGCAGTCCCTCTCCCCCAGCCCGCTGTTGGAACAAGCCGCCTACAACAAGGCCGGCGATCTTTTCAAAAATCAATATTTTTCCCATAATTCCCCTGACGGCAAAAAATTTTCCGACTGGGTTAAAGAAACCGATTATAATTACGTTATCGTCGGGGAAAATCTGGCCACCGGCTTTTCTTCGGCCGAAGCGGTCATGGCCGCCTGGCTGGGTAGCGACAAGCACCGCGAAAACATTTTACAGCCCCGCTACCGCGAAATCGGCCTGGCGGCGGTTAAAGGCAAATTTGAAGGAGCTGAAACCTACATGATTGTCCAGTACTTCGGCGCCACCGCTAATCTGGTTCTTTCGGAGAATCTCCTGCCCTATCAGTCCAGCTGGTTCAACCGAACCGCCGAAGTCATCAATTCCTAAAACAGAAAAATGACAATCAGTACTAAGGCCAGCATCACCCGGTAAACGGCGAAAATAAGCAGCGACCGGTTTTC
>DATDUR010000006.1:0-6952 GCA_035290305.1 Patescibacteria group bacterium | reverse complement strand
TGGTTCATAGATTAAAAAACTCCTTACTGTATTATAGCAAAAGCTAATGGTAAGGAGTAGTTATTTTTCCTTGGTTTCTTCTTTAGTGGCCTTGGCTTTGGCCCGGGCGGCTCGCTTGACCCTTTTGCCTTTTTTGCCGGCCGCGGCTTTGGCCTGTTTGGCCGCTTTGGCCTTGAATTTGTCCACCATGCCGGCGGTATCAATTAGCTTTTGCTTGCCGGTGTAAAAGGGATGGCAGGCCGAGCAGATTTCCACCTGAATTTTTTTGACCGTTGAGCCAACCTTAAAACTGTTGCCGCAGGCGCAGGTGACGGTCGCATCGGGATAATATTCGGGGTGAATGTCTTTTTTCATATTAGTCAGTATGGTAGCATTGCCCGTTATTCTTGTCAAGATTTGCTGTTTTTTAAGAATTTTGACTGCCGGGAGATGATAAAGGCGCTGATGACGGTAAGGTAGACGGCCGGGAATTCGGCCGGTATCTTGAACAGTCCGCCGGAAAAGGGGGCCAGCAGAACAAAGATAATCATCACCAGCGTCCAGACAATCACGTAAACCTCGCCGAAATATTTGGAGGCGTATTTCTGGTTTTTCCGTTGCCAGCGTTCGTATTCCTTGGAACCGACGTAGAGCGCCAGAATGGCGCCGTAGATAACCGCGGCCGCAGTCACCGAAATTTTATAGAGATGTCCGGTAAAAAAATCCAGGCCGAACAGAAAAATGGCAATCCAGCCCCAGAGGCCGGAGAGGAATCTTAAAATCGGCAGATTTTGCCAAAAGCCCTTTTGCATCTCTTAAATTATACCATTAAATAAATAAAAAGGGCAGGCGGGGCTTGCCAAAAATCAGGCCTTATGTTAGAATCATCTAAACCTATTTTAAAAGGTAATAATCAATTAAATCACTCACGTTGTCCATTTCTCCTTGAATAAAAGGGCGGCGGAGGCTAAAAGGAGAAAAAATTTATGGTAGTCATACCGGATTTAGTGGAGATGCTTAAAGCCGGCGTCCATTTCGGACATCAGCCGGGCAAGAAGTATCCCAAGATGGATGAATACATCCATTCAACCAGAAATAATATCAGTATTATTGATCTGGAAAAAACGGCCGAAAAATTAAAAGAAGCTTTGGATTTTATCACCAAAACTGTTTCAGACGGTGGGACAGTTCTTTTTATTTCTTCAAAAAAGCAGGCCAAGGAGATAGTGGAAAAATACGCCAGGCAGTGCAACATGCCCTTTATCGTTTCGCGCTGGCTGGGCGGCACTTTTACCAATTTCAGCAACGTGATTAAACTCACCAGAAGGCTCAAGAGCCTGGAAACAAAGGAAAAGTCCGGCGAACTGGCCAAATACACCAAAAAGGAACAGCTGGATTTCAGCCGGGAAATGGAAAAGTTGACCGAATTGGTGGGCGGCATCAGGGATTTAATCAGACTGCCCGAAGCCGTCTTTATCGTGGACATTAAAAAAGACAAGACGGCCGCGGCCGAAGCCGCCAAAAAGAAAGTGCCGATTGTCGCCTTAACCGACACCAACGACAATCCGAGCGATGTCGCTTATCCCATTCCGGCCAACAACGACGCCGTCAAGTCCATTGAAATGATTACCGGGCTTATGGCCGAAGCGGTGGCCGACGGGAAAAAGTAGATTTGAAATTGAAACTTGAGAGTTGAAGGTTGAATGTTGCGGATGATATTCGACGCCCTACGCTCAACATACAAATAATCAAATAAAAAATGTCAACGGAACTCATTAAAAAATTAAGGGCCGAAACCGGAGCCGGCATTTCGGACGTCAAACAGGCTTTGGACGAAGCCGGCGGAGACGAAGCCCGGGCCATAGAGATTTTAAGGAAATCCGGCCAAAAAGTGGCCGCCAAAAAAGCGGACCGGGCCACCAACGAAGGCCTGGTTGAAGCCGCGTTTGCCGGGGACGGCCAGTCGGCGGTTTTGTACGCCGTGGCCTGTGAAACCGATTTTGTTTCCCGCAACCGGGATTTCCAGTCTTTCGTCAAAGGTTTGGCGCCCAAGGTTTTTGTAGGCGATGAAGCCGGCATTCAAAACGAAATCAAAGAAGCCGTGGCCAGGCTCGGGGAGAACATCCAGTTTAAAGACAGCCGGAAATTGGAAGTGGCAAACGGAGTTATTGATGCCTACATCCATTCCAGCGGCAAGGTCGGCGTTTTGGCGGCCGTAACCGCGGACAAAGTTGACGAGGAGATTAAAAATTTCGCCCACGAAGTCGCTCTGCAGATTGCCGCTTTGAATCCGAGCTATGTCAGTCCGGAAAACGTTCCGGCCGAAGAATTGGCCAGGGAAAAAGAAATTTACCGCGCCCAGCTCAAGAACGAAGGCAAGCCGGCGGAAATGATTGACAAGATTTTAGAAGGCAAAGTCCGTAAATATTACGCCGAAGTCTGCCTGCTTAACCAGCCTTACATTAAAGACGACAAGCTGACGATTGATAATCTGCTGGCTGAAGTCAGGAAGAAAACCGGCCAGGAAGTGAAAATTAAGGAATTTGCCAGAATCAGTTTATAAGTATCTTTAAAACGGCGGGGCTTTGACCCGCCGTTTTTTTGATAGAGATGGTCAATTTAGGCGATTTTGTGTAGAATTAGAATAGGCCTTAGAGAAGGTTTTAAGGTAAGAGCGGGGGGGGCTGAATAAGGCATGGTTGTCGGGCATAGTTTTAAAATTATCAATCCTTCACCTCATCCCACTAAGCGGGATTTCGTTCAGGACAGGTTTTTAATTTTAAGTTTTCAATGAATTTAAAATTTTAAATTTGAAAATTAAATAAAAATTGGAAATTATAAATTGGAAATTAGCTTTATGTATAAAAAAATCCTTATAAAATTTTCCGGCGAGTCTTTTGGCGCCAAAGGCGGGCAAATTGATCCGGCCAGGGTCAAAAAAATAGTCGGCGAACTGGCCGGCTTAAGGCGGGCCAAAGTCAAAGTGGCCGTAGTAACAGGCGGCGGCAACGTCAGCCGCTGGAAAGACCGGAAAAAAGGCGACCGGGTGGAAGTGGATTTGGAAGGCATTAAAGGCACGCTCAAAAACGTCCGTCCGCTGGAAGCGGCTTTAAAAAAAGCCGGCCTGCCGGTTAAGGTTTACGCCAGCTTTGCCTTAAAGACGAAATATTCGGTTTTTAATTACCATCAGGTCAGGCAGGATTGGCAGGCGGGCAAGATATTGATTTTTGCCGGCGGCACCGGCCATCCTTTTTTTACCACCGACACGGCGGCCATCCTGCGGGCCCTGGAAATCGGCGCCGAAGTTTTCATCAAAGCCACCAAAGTGGAGGGCATTTATACCGCCGACCCTTTTAAAAATCCGCGCGCCAAAAAAATCAGCTCCATCAGTTATAAAGAATTCATTGAACAAAATCTGAAAGTGATTGACAGTACGGCCGTGGCCCTGGCCTGGGATAACGGCCTGCCCATTAGGATAGTCAAGTGGACAGAGGGCAATGTTTTGAAACTAATTAAGGGAGGGAAAATAGGGAGTGTCATTAATTAATTTCCAATTTCTAATTTCCAATTTCCATTTAATTTCTAATTTCCAATTTCCATTTAATTTCCAATTTCCAATTTCCATTTAATTTTAAATTAAATAAAAATTGAGAATTGTAAATTAGAAATTTTTATGCAGATTATAGAAGTCCAATTCGCCCCCTGGGACCAAAGCTATTATTTTAAGCCGGAAGACGAGAACGGCCGGTTTTTGGATTTGCGGGTAGGGGATAAGGCGATGGTTAAGACCAGCCTGGGCACGGACATCGGCCTGGTGACGGAGCTGGGCGAGTTTCAGCCGGCTTCGGCGGATGATAAAGAAATCAAGCCGGTTCTCGGCCGGGCCACCGAAACGGACCAGCTTAAATATTTGGAACTAAACCGGAACCGCAACAGCCTGGTCAGGGAATGCCGCCTGCTCATCAAAAAATTAAAATTGAACATGAAGCTGGTGGACGCGCACGTTTCCTTTGACGCCCAGCGGCTGGTTTACGCTTTTATTGCCGACGGCCGGGTTGATTTCCGCGAACTGGTCCGGGAGCTTACCAAAAAGCATCAGAAAACCATCAGGCTTCAGCAAATCGGCGTGCGCGACGAGGCCAGGTATTCGGGCGACATCGGCCCTTGCGGGCGCTGCCTGTGCTGCAAGTCTTTTTTGGACGAACTGGGCAACGTGTCCACGGACATCGTCAAATCGCAACAGGTGGCCCACCGGGGGGCGGACAGGCTCTCGGGCGCCTGCGGCCGTCTCAAATGCTGCTTAAGGTACGAACAGCCCGTTTATGAGAGTCTGGAACGGAAACTGCCGGCCATCGGTTCAATCGTCAAAACCAAATACGGCTCCGGGGAAGTTATCGGCTGGCACACTCTGCGCGGCACGGTTAAGGTCAACGTCGGCCATAAAGGGGAGTATAATGTCGTGGAGGTTAAGGTTAAGTAAATGTGTTATAATTATGATAGTTTGATAGGATATTTGATTGATAGTTTATTTGCGTCAAATATCCAAAGACTCAAATAAACAAATAACCAAATAACGTCTATGTCAAAAATCAAAGTCGCCATCAACGGTTTCGGCCGCATCGGCCGGGCCGCCTTTAAAATCGCTTTGGACCGCCGTGAACTGGAAGTCGTGGCCGTCAACGATTTGACCGACAACAAAACCCTGGCCCATCTTTTAAAATACGATTCGGTCTACGGCCGGTTTAACAAAGAAGTTGAGGCCGACGGGGAATATTTGATTGTCGGCAAGAACAGAATCAAATCTTTTGCCGTCAAAGAACCGGCCCAATTGCCCTGGGGCGATTTGGGCGTGGACGTGGTTTTGGAATGCACCGGCGTTTTTAGAACCAGGGAGGCGGCGGGAGCGCATCTTAAGGCCGGCGCCAGAAAAGTGATTTTATCCGCGCCTGCCAAGGGCGGGGACATCGCTACTTTCGTCAAAGGCGTCAACGACAATAAATATAACGGCCAGGACATCATTGACAACGCTTCCTGCACCACCAACTGCGTGGCGCCGGTTATGGCCGTGGTGCTGGCTCACTGGGGAGTCAAGAAAGCTTTAATGACCACCATCCATTCCTACACCGCCGACCAGAATCTGATAGACGGCCCGCACAAGGATTTAAGGCGGGCGCGTTCGGCCGCCGTCAACATCGTGCCGACCACCACGGGCGCGGCCAGGGCCACGGCCGAGGCCATTCCCGAGCTCAAGGGCAAGTTTGACGGTTTGTCCATCCGCGTGCCCACACCGGTGGTTTCGCTGTCCGATTTCACCATCTTAACGGAAAAGCCGACCAGTAAAGAAGAGGTGATAGAGGTCTTTAAGCAAGCGGCCGAGAATCCTTTGTATAAAAACGTTCTGGCCGTAACCGAAGAGCCTGTCGTTTCCACCGACATTATCGGCGACCTTCATTCCTCCATCGTGGATTTGCCTTTAACCCAGGTGGTTGACGGCGATTTGCTCAAGATTATCGCCTGGTACGACAACGAGTTCGGCTACGCCAACCGGCTGGTGGAGATGGTGTCGGTAGTAGCTTAATAAGAGTCTAGTACGCGCTTTTGAAGAAATAGACGGCTATAAAACCCGCCCTGTCATTCAACAGGGTGGGTTTTTGTATTGACATGATGTAGAAAAAAGTTTATTCTCATTTTAGACTTAATGATTTATTCTTAAAGATATAATTAATTATTCATATTACATAGAGTAAGCCTCAAGTTAAGAGTTTTTGAACCCCTTTTAAATATGTTTAGCGCATTAGAACAAGCTAAAAAGGCTAAAATAGCGGAAGGTTTTTTAAGGCAAGCTTCCAGCGAGCAGAAAAATAAATTTCTTTTATTACTGGCTGATTTATTGGAAGAAAATATTCCTAAGATTTTGGTTGAGAATAAAAAAGATTTAAGCGATACCGTTGATTTTACCCCAGCCATAATCAGGCGGCTTCAGCTTTCCGAAGATTCAATCAAGGGAATTGCCGAAGGCGTTAAGTCTATAGCCAAGGCGGAGGATCCTGTTGGCAAAGAGGCGGGCAGTTGGGTTAGACCAAACGGTCTTAAAATTATTAAGACCAGAGTGCCAATCGGGGTTATCGCTTGTATTTTTGAGTCCCGCCCCAATGTTATTGTTGACATTGCCGCCTTGTGTGTTAAGAGCGGCAATGCCGCTATTTTACGCGGGGGTAAAGAGGCTCAACATTCCAACGACTTTCTAATGTCCATCATTAAGCAGACTTTAGTTAAGACAGATTTTCCGGAAGATGCCGTTCAACAGCTTGAAGACCGGCGCTATGAGGCGGTGGATGATTTAATCCAGCTGGATGAATATCTTGATTTAGTGATACCGAGAGGGCGTGAATCTTTAATCAAGTCAATCTCGGCCAAGGCTAAGGTGCCGGTCATTAAGCACATGAGAGGTTTATGCCATGCTTATGTAGACAGTGAGGCCGATGTTGATAAAGCCATAAGAATTGTCGTTAATGCCAAGACTTCCAACCCAGCCACTTGTAATTCCATTGAAACAACCTTAGTTCATCAGGCCGTGGCTGATCAGATCATGCCCCGACTAATTCAAGAATTATCAGACAGAAACGTGGAAATTAGAGGTTGCCCCAGAACTCAAAAGTATAGTTCAAAAGTTTTGCCCGCCACCGAAGAAGATTGGTCGGCTGAATATTTGGATTTGATTTTAGCAGTCAAAATAGTTGATTCTTTTGAGGAAGCGATTAGTCATATACAAAAATACAGTTCCGGTTTAACAGATTCCATTATCACCGAAAATAAGACTAAACAGGAAAAGTTTATCAGGGCTATAGACAGCGCCACGGTTTTGGTGAATGCCTCCAATCGGTTTACCGACGGCGGTGAATTCGGATTGGGAGCCGAGATTGGCATCAGTACTAGCCGTATTCATATGCGCGGGCCGATGGGTCTGGAGGAT
>DATDUR010000005.1:0-5409 GCA_035290305.1 Patescibacteria group bacterium | reverse complement strand
GAGAGTCAACCTTGAACATCTGATGGTTTTTTGGGGCGTGGGTTTTTTGTCCATGTGCCTGTTGATGATTCTGGCTTACGCCACCGCTTTCGGCCTGGAATCAAACGCCGAGGGCATTAATTTCGTGATTAACGAAGCTTTAATGATCGGCCAGGCCGTTGCCCCTTTGGTCGGACTGTTATTTTTAATCATGGTGGCGGTGATGCTGTTTCAGACCCAGCTGGGCGTTTTGGATTCAACCTCCCGGATTATGGCGGAAAATCTGGCCTTAAAAAAGATAGAGCGGTCCGGTCGGAACAAAATCAATCTTTCCGGCATCTATTTCGTTTTTCTGTGGGCGCAAATTGCTTTCGGCATTATTTTATTCTCCTTCAATGTTTATGAGCCCAAAACCCTGATTGTTTTAGGGGCGGTCATCAACGCTTTCGCCATGTTTATCCATATCGCCCTGGTTAATTTTTTAAACCGAAAAGTCCTGCCTGAAAAGTTTCAGCCCCCGCTATGGCGCAAGCTGGTTATTTTAACCGCTTTCTTGTTTTTCGGAGCCTTCAGCGTTTTAACCGTCTGGGATAAATTATTTTAATCTTTAAATATTATGACCGTTAAGAAAATTTTGAAATCAAAAAAAATTCAGGAGGAAAAAAAGAAAAAGGATAAATTAAAAATCTGGCTGGTAACGGTGGACATGGGCTACGGCCACCAGCGCGCTTCTTATCCTTTAAGGCATTTGGCTTATAAAGGCATCATTAACGCCAATAGTTATCCGGGTATCCCCCCCGCCGACAGGAAGATTTGGCTGAAGCAGAGGAAGTTTTATGAAGCGGTTTCCAGATTTACCAACGTGCCGGTTATCGGCCGGGCGGTGTTTGAGATTTTTGACAAGGTGCAGGAAATTCCCAAATTTTATCCCCAGCGCGATTTGTCCAGACCCAGCCTGCAGCTGCTCTCGGCCATTCATCTGATGAAACATAAAGATTGGGGCAAGCAGCTGATTGATAAACTGGCCAAAGACAAGCGGCAGTTGCCTTTAGTCACTCCTTTTTTCGCCGTGGCCATCATGGCCGAGGTTCATAATTATCCGGGCGAGATTTACTGCGTTATCTGCGATACCGACATCAGCCGCGCTTGGGTTTCGGCCACGCCCGAAGACAGCCGGATAAAATATTTCGCTCCCAACTCGCGGGTGGTTAAAAGATTGCAGGAATATGGCGTGGCTGAAGACCAAATATTTTTAACCGGTTTCCCTCTGCCGGACGAGAATTTGGGCTGCCCCAGCTTTAAGACGGTCAGGGACGACCTCAAACACCGTTTGTTGAATCTTGACCCGGAAGAGAAATACATCAGCAAATACAAGGATACTTTATTAAAGAGGCTGAAAATAAAGAGTTTTCCCAAGCATAGCAATCATAAGCTTACCCTGACTTTCGCGGTCGGCGGGGCCGGCGCGCAAAGGGAGCTGGGCGCCAAGATTATCAAAGGTTTGGCTAAAAAAATCAAGGAAGGCAAAATTAGACTTAATTTAATCGCTGGCATTCATCGGGAAGTCAATAAATTTTTTGTTAAAGCGGTTAAGGATTGCGGGCTTAATGAACGTTTGGGCAGAGGCATTGAGGTTTTATACGAAAAGGATAAACAGCAATACTTTAAAAAATTCAACCATCTGTTAAGAAAAACAGATTTATTATGGACCAAGCCCTCGGAACTGTCTTTTTACTGCGCCTTGGGCATTCCGATTATCATTGCCCCGCCCATTGGTTCGCAGGAGGAATTCAACATGCGCTGGCTGGTTAATTTGGGCGCCGGCGTTAAGCAGGAAGAAGTCAAATACGTGGCTGAATGGTTTGAAGATTCCATCAATACCGGCTGGTTCGCCGAGGCCGCGGCCCAGGGATTTTTGGAAGCGCCCAAGTTGGGCACTTACAATATAGAAAAGATTTTAGCCAAACAGGAACGCAAAGCCAAAATCTTTGAGACGGTTTCGCCTTATTTGTAAGGTTATAAGTTAACAACCTATGTGGTTTATCATCGCCGTTATCGCTTTCTTTTTACTGGCTCTGGCCGCGGTCATTGACAAGTTTTTGTTGTCCAAAACCAGAATCAATCCCACGGCCTTTGCTTTTTACATTGCCGTTTTGAGCGGCGCCGTCGTTTCCATCCTGATTTTATTTGAACCGGATTTCTTTTTTCCCAAAGACCAGCTGCCGGTAATCATCTTGGGCGGCTTTACTTTATTTTTCGGCCTTTATTTTATGTTTTTGGCTTTGGCCAAATCGGAAGTTTCCAAAGTCAATCCGCTGGTCGTAAGCTTTGCTCCGGTTTTCGTTTTTTTCTTTTCGTTTTTTTTGGGACTGGAGCCGCTTAGCCTCCAGAAAATAATCGGCGCTCTGCTGATTGTTATCGGCGGTTATTATCTCTCGCAGGTCGGCGCCGGGAGAGTCAGGATTAAATTCAGGATTTGGCTGTTGATTTTAATGGCCGCGCTGTTATTGGGCCTGGCCAACGTTTACAGCAAGCTGACTTACGACCAGCTGCCTTTTTTAAACGCTTTGATTTGGCTGCGCTGGTCCAGTCTGGCCGCCGCTTTGTTATTCGTAATTTTAGGCAACCAGTGGCGGGAGATTTCAGTTAAGTGTCCGGCCGATAACCGAAAAGCGTCTCCCTGGACCTTCTTTATTTTGGGCCAGCTGGCCGGGGGACTGGGCGTGATTGCCCAGCAACTGGCCATCAAGCTGGGCAACGTCATTCTGGTCACCGCTTTAAACGGCAGCCAGTTCTTTTTCGTGATTTTGCTGGTTTGGCTGTTGTCCAGACGCTCACCCGGAGTTTTAAAGGAAAGCGTGGGCGGAAAATCGTTGCCGGCCAAGCTGGGCTGGAGCACGGCGCTGTTTATCGGCATCGTTTTAATCCTGATTTAGGTTATGGTCATAAAATATTTTAAAAAACTGATTATCCTGATTGTCGTCCTGGTTTTGGCCTGGCTGGTTTTATGGTTATATCTGGCCGACTTCGGCAAAAGTCAGCCGGCGGAATTCGGCATAACTTTCAGCCGAAAGTATACCGATGAATTGGGGCTGGACTGGCGGGAAACTTTAACGGCTTTTCTGGACGATTTAAAAATCAGAAAATTCAGGCTGGTGGCTTATTGGGATTTGATTGAAAAAGACCGGGGCGTTTATGATTTTTCTTATCTGGACAAGCAGTTGGACGAAATCGCCAAGCGGGGAGGGGAGGTTATCATGACCATCGGCCATCGCGTGCCCAGATGGCCGGAGTGCCATTGGCCGAACTGGATGTATCAATATGGCCAAGAGGAAAGGGAAAAATACACCTTGGCCTTATTGGAAGCAACCGTTAACTATTTTAAAAATCGCGAGATTATAACCCAATGGCAGGTGGAGAACGAGCCTTTTCTGACTTTTTTCGGCAAGTGCCCCCGCCCGGACAAGGATTTTTATCAGCGGGAAATTGAGCTGGTCCGCTCTTTAGACAACCGTCCGGTGGTGGTGACCGAAAGCGGCGAATTAAGCACCTGGCTTAAGGGCGCCGGTCTGGGCGATGAGGTGGGCGTCAGCGTTTACCGGATTACCTGGAACAATTTAATCGGTTATTTTTATTATCCTTGGCCGCCGGCTTATTATCATCTGAAAAGCCGGTTGATCAAGCTGTTCACCGGTTTTGACAAGATTTTTGTTTCCGAATTGCAGATGGAGCCCTGGTTGCCCATGCCCATGCTCCTGACTTCGTTTGACGACCAGCGGAAATCAATGAACCCGGAAATCTTCAATAAAAACATCAGCTATATCAAGAGAACGGGTTTGTCGCCGGTTTATTTGTGGGGAGCGGAATGGTGGTATTGGCTGAAAAAGCAGGGCGATGACGGCATCTGGAACGAGGCCGGGAAAATCTGGCTTAATAATTAAGAGACGATTGTAAAATGAAAGACTCCAAAGTTTTTTTTGAAGCGGTGGCCGTTCTGGTCGGCACCATCATCGGCGCCGGCGTTTTGGGGATTCCTTACGTGGTTTATCAGTCCGGCTTTATCGGCGGGGCGATTTTAATGGCGCTGATTTCCGTGGCGGTCTTAATCATGAATTTGTATCTGGGCGAGATAGTCTTAAGCACCAGAACTGACCATCAGCTTACCGGCTATGCCGAAAAATATCTGGGTAAGACCGGCAAGTATTTTATGTTCGGTTCGGTGGTTTTCGGTTTTTACGGGGCGCTCTTGGCTTATTTAATCGGCGAGGGCCAGGCGCTGGCCGCTTTAACCGGCGGTAGCCCGCTGGTCTACAGTTTAATTTTTTTTGCGTTTGCCGCCCTGCTGGTTTTTATCGGCCTGACGGTTATTAAAAAAGCTGAATTTTTATTGACTTTGACCATTCTTTTTATCGTCATCGTGATTTTCTTCTGGGGGCTGGGTTATTTGGATTTTAATAATTTGGGCGAATTCAATCTGGCGAAGATTTTAATTCCTTACGGCGTGATTTTCTTTTCCGTCAGCGGAGCCTCGGCCATTCCGGAATTAAGGCGGGTGTTAAAGGGCAAGGAGCGGCTGGTCAAAAAAAGCATCGTGGTCGGCACGGCCATTCCCTTCGTAGTTTATGTGATTTTTACTTTTATCGTGGTGGGCGTGGCCGGCTTTAGGGTAACGGAGGTGGCGACCGTCGGCTTGGGGGAGGTAATGGGACGTTCCATGATAATTTTCGGAAATTTATTCGCCTTTTTTACCATGGCCACCAGCTTTTTAACCCTGGGCCTGGCTCTTAAAAATACTTATCATTTTGATTTTAAGTTAAAGCATGGATTGTCCTGGTTTTTGACCGTAAGCTTGCCGCTGGTTATCTTTTTGGCCGGTTTGAACGATTTTGTCAAAGTCATGGGCACGGTCGGCGCCATCGGCGGCGGCCTGGAAGGCATTTTAATCGGTTTGATTTATTTGAAAGTCAAAAGCCAAAGAGAGCGCCGGCCCGAATACGAACTGCCCAAAAGCCCCTGGCTGGTTTTTCTCCTGTCTTTGATATTTGTCGGGGGGATAATTTACGCCATCTGGACGTTTTAATTGAGTTTTAGCGGATTGACATGTAAGCATTGACAAACGTCATTTTTGTGATATTATTTAGATAGTTATCTAAATATCTAAACAATTATCAATCATTTGATTTACTTATGAAAAAATTATTGAAAAAGAAGCTTTTTTGGGCAGTGGCCATAGTCGTTATTATAATTGCCGTTTTTGTTTTTAAAGGAGGGCGTCAAGCCCAGCCCGAATATTTGACGGCCGCGGTGGAACGGGGCAATCTGTTCCAGACCGTTTCGGCGACCGGCAAAGTTGAATCGGCTTCCGAAACCAACCTTAACTTCACCAACGGCGGCAAGCTGGCCAAACTTTACGTTAAGGCCGGAGAAAAA
>DATDUR010000004.1:0-14100 GCA_035290305.1 Patescibacteria group bacterium | reverse complement strand
ACTTTTTCCTCGTTGCCCCCGGCCGTCATCCAGGTAAAGCCGCCATAGATGACCAGGGCCAGAAAAATAACGCCCACAAAGCCCAGAACTACTTTTATAATGTCGCCGATGATTTCTACGGCCGTAACCGGCCGTTCACCGCTGGTAGCGCCCGCCTGTTGGGCGGCCTGGTCCAAAAGCTTTTGGGCGTCATCGGTTACGTAATTATTGTCTTGAGCCGCCAGTCCGGAACTGAAGGGCGCAAGCAGGGCCATTAATAAAAATAGGGCAAAAGCGCCCTTTAGAAAAATACTCGGTTTAATTTTTATTTGGGCGGTCGGCATAAATACAATACAGGCTCTTCCCTCCCGAACGATAAATTATCCAGGAAGGAATTTGTCTAAATTGTATTTAGGTTATTCGGTCGTGGCCTCGGCAATGGTGCTTACCACGTAGATGGCGATGGCGTAAGCGGCCAGGATAATCACCAGACCGACAATGCCGGCGCCAATCAGCTTTTTGGCTTCACCGACTTTTTCCTCGTTGCCCATGGCCGTCATCCACTTAAAGCCGCCCAGCAGAATGACAATCACCGCGATAATGCCCAAAAAGCCCAGGAGCACGTTCAAGACGGCGGTAATGGTGTCTTTGAGGTCTCTGGAACCCAAGCCGGTTGAGGCGCCGTATTCAATGCCCAGCGAGGCTTGAGCGGCGGCTACGGTCGGCAGGGCATAGAGAACCAGACCGGCCAGCGACAGCAGATTCTTTTTGGTTAAATACTTCTTCATGCCTTTTGTCCTTTCTTAGTAATTGAAGCCGTTTATTCTTTCTTTGGAACAAACAGTTTCAACTAAATCATTTAATTTTTTAAATAAATTTAATTTTTAATTTGGGGATAAGATTATCATCCGGACCCGGCTATATTATACAATATTTCAGTTGGACTGACAATCAATCAAAACTTGAGAGTTTCAAAGACGGCTCGCAGGATGGCATAGCTGGAAAAGATGACCACCAGGCCCATAATCGCCCAGAGTAAAGTATCGCGGCCCTGCTTGACCTTTTCGGCGTTGCCCCCGGCCGTCATCCACTGGAAACCGCCGATAATGAACATTAACAGGGCCACCACGCCGGCAATGCCCATAAAAGCGTAAATCAGTCTTGAATACAGGTCTATGCCCGTTAAAGTGTTTGAGCCAAGGGGATTATCCAGGGCTACCACTTTATCAGAGTCTTTATCGCATTGCCTTTGGCAATTTAGAATATTTTCCACACCACGGTAGGTGTCGCCACAAATATTGTAACAGTCGTCATAAGTTGTGCCGCCCAGGTAGGTTACCGGTATGGTTAAAAAAGTTATAGCCGCCAGCAGGATGATAATTTTCTTTTTTTTGTTGGTCATTATTTTATATTTTAAATTATTCTTCATTCGTCTTTGCAATACTCATACCATTTTTGAGTGTCGCCGAATAACGATTGGGAAAAAACATTGTCGCTTTGCCGGTCCACCGGAGTTACCAGCAGCATAATGGTTAAGTTGACCAAAAACCAGCTGGCCAAAATAATCACCAGGCCGATTAAAGTATGAACCAGCGCTTTTTTGGAAGCCTCAATTTTTTCCTTATTGCCGCCGGAGGTTATCCAGCCGAAAGCGTGCCAGACAAACAGCAACAGAGAGATGCCGCCCAAAGAGCCGAGCAGATACCGGAAAATGTTCACGCCGGTTGATAGAATGTCGCAGAAGCCGCAGTTGCCGCTTTGGGCGCAGGCCGGCAAAAGTCCCTGGGCCACGGCCGGTTGGGGCGCGATTAAGACGGCCAGGAGCGGCAGGATTAGAAGTTTTGGCAGTTTGGCTGTCATTAAAAAGTTTGGTTAATTCGGCTGGCCGCGTATTCCAGCAGTTTGTAAGGCTCCGGCGACTGGTTAAAGCCGTCAATCATTTCGGCAAAGATTTCTTCCATTTTGGCGGCATCGTGGCCGCGGTACCAGCGTTTGGCCGTTAAAGTCTGGCCGGCGAAATATTTAAGTTCCTCATCTTCCAGCTGGGCGTTAATTAGTTCGCGCAGAGCGGCCGGTTTTTTGGCCGCCGCCAGGTATTTAGTGACTTGCTGGGTGGAGGCGGCAAAGTTGATAAAGCCCCAGGCCGTTTCGGCATGGCTGGTTTTATGCGAAACCGTTTCCACCCAGTAATCGGTAAAATTGACCGGATTGCCGGAAGCGGTGATTTGAGGCATATAGGAAATGCCCAAATTTATTTTAGGCGCCCGGCCTTTGATGGTCGGCAAGTGGTAGGCATAGCCGAAGAACATGGCTGTTTTGCCGGCCACAAAAGCGTCCAAAGCGTTGGGCATCTCGTTGTTCCAGGAATAAACTTCTTTAATCGGGTCGGCAAAATCGGTGTAGAATCTTAAGGCCTCCGCGCCGGGGTAATAATCTCTTTGGCTGGCCGACGCTTTCTGGAAGCTGGCCAGGCCCTTATTATCAACCATGGCCGTGCCGTTTTGCATCATCAGCAATGAAACGATGTCCGCGGCCTCGTCAATGTTTTCGGCCAGTCCCAGGCTCACGCCCGACTGGACGATGTTGTTATTGATATCTATTTTAGTGAGTTTGGCCACGGCTTCTTTAAGCTCGGTCCAGGTGGAAGGCGGCGTGGCAATGTTGGCCGCGTCCAGTAAATCGCGGTTGTAATAGAGTACCAGGCTGTCCAGGCTGTAGGGCAGGCCCAGCACCTTATTGTCCAGAACCACGTCGTTATAGACGGTTTCCGCGAATTTGTTTTTGATGTCGCTGGGTTTGAAAATGGGCACGGCCTTAACGTCGGTGGTGATTTCAGTTTTGCCCAGGGTTTTTTTAACTTCCTGAAAAGCCAGACGGACCGTTTCCGGCTGGGGCGTGATGCGGCTTTGATATTCGTTCAGCCAGGCGGCCGGCAGGCTGTAAAGGTCCGGACCCCGGTCTTCGGCCCAGGCTTCCAAGAGCTGCTGTTTGTATTCCGCGTATCTGAATTTGCGGTAAGTGATTTTAACGTTGGGATGCAGAGTCTGGAATTCGCTGATAATCGGCTGGAGATAATCGCTGTCGTCCCAGACCCCCCAGTAAGAAAGTTCAATCGTCTGGGTAAGCTGTTTGGGCGCCTGATTGCCGGGGAACAGCTTGCAGGACAAACCGCTGGTGATGATGACCGCGCCGATGATTAGAAGAATGATTAGTTTGGTTTTAAGCATGGTTATTTACCGACTAAAAGTTTTAAATATTTTTTAAATTGGCCGTTGATTTTGGGGTCAAGCATGGCCAGTTCCACGTTGGCTTTGAGCCAGCCGAAAATGGTGCCGGCATCGTAAAGCTTGCCTTCAATTTTAACGCCGTAACCCGAGCGTTGTTTGAGCAGTTTGGCAATGGCGTCAACCAGCCAGAGCTCGCCGTCTTTGCCCTTTTCGGTGTTTCTTAATATCTTAAAAATTTCCGGAGTCAAAATATAGCCGCCGATGCCGGCCAGACAAGACTTGGTTTTATGCGGCGTCGGCTTTTCTATAATGCGCTTGATTTGATAGACATTTGGTTCAACTTCGGGGCCGTCAATAATGCCGTAACGGCCGACCTCTTCTTTGGCTACTTCGGTTAAGGCCAAAACTGGATCCTGATATTTTTCGTAAACTTTAATCATCTGCCTGATCCAGGGGGTTTTGCCCGTAAAAAATTCATCGCCCCAGAAAACGCCGAAAGGCTCATCGCCGATTAAGGGTTCGGCGTTAAGTATGGGCGTGCCGTTGCCGTAGCCGCCTTTTTGCCTGATGTAAATGAAGTTGGCCAGGCGCGGAATCACCCGCAATTGTTTCAGCTGGGCGGTTTTGCCCACTTTCTGGAGCCATTTTTCCAGTTCCGGCGAGCGGTCAAAATGATCTTCCACCGCGCGCTTGTTGCCCGAGGTAACGATGATAATTTCGGTAATGCCGGATTTAACCGCCGCCTCCACGATGTATTGAATGGTCGGTTTATCAACCACCGGCAGCATTTCTTTGGGCTGGGCTTTGGTGGCCGGCAGGAATCTGGTGCCAAAACCGGCGACGGGAATTACCGCTTTGCGAACTTTTTGCATAAGATGGATTTATCCAGCCCGTTGAATGACTGGGTTGGATTTATTATACAAGTTTTTTATAAATCCGTAAATCCCGCCCGTAGAGCTAAGCTTGAGCTATCCAGGCCGGATAAGTAATCAAAAAAGACATTTCACTATAGCACAAAATGTCTTTTAAATCAAGATGTTTTTTCTTTTTGCTTTTTCTTTTGTCATTTCGACTGGAGTCCCGATTTGCCGAAGGCAACGTCGGGACGGAGCGGAGAAATCCCTTTTACCTTTTTAAAAATTACCTCATGGCCCGTTTTTTAAGCTTGGCCGGCATTTTTTCTATGGCGTATCTTAAGGCGGTGCGGGGCAGGCTATGTTTTCTTTTGATGATAAAGTCAAAAATATTTTTTTGAAAAAGATTAGCCGCTTCTTTAAGCATCCAGCCGTAGCCTTTCTGCACCAAATCCTCGGCATCAGTCAGCAGTTTATCCGATATTTCAAAGACATCTTTAAGATATTTTGTTTTATTTTTGTTGATTTGAACAAAAAACGGACTGGATTTTTTGGTCGGATGGATGTGGACCACGGCCGCGGCCCGTTTAACCCAGCGGTTTTTGTCGGCAGTCCACTTTTTAGTCTGCTTAATAAATTGAGGATACTTGTAAATAAAATAACCTAACGGATGGGCGCAGTAATCGTCGCACATGGCCCAGTTGGTAACGTATTTTTTGAGCCAGGTTTTCAGGATTTTAAAATCAGCGGCCGTAAATTCATCAATCCGGCGGTTGAGCCAGCCGCAGCCCAGGGAAAACTCCTCGTTGAGATTGGATTTAAACAAGACTTCGGTCAATTTGATAAAATCCTTTTTATTCAAAATTTTTACCCGTTGCCAAAAGCTTGATTCTATTTTTTTAAGTTGAGGCGAGCGGACGCCGTACAGTAAAACTTTTTCTTTGAAAAAATTAAGCGACCCTTTTTTGTACAAAGGGTCAACATTTTTCTTTAACTCTTTTCGGATGTCGGATAATATTTTATTGACGGTCATTTTTTGCTTTTTTGGGTAATCAGGATAAAGATTATCATCAAAAAGGCGGTGAAGGCCATCATCGGAATGGTGATGTAGCCGAAGTTCATGGTAAACCTCTGTGAACAGTCGGCCGAGTAGCCCACGGCCGAGCAGGGCAAAACGGACACGACGCCAATCTGCAACAGGTAATGATAAGCGGCGATAACCGCTCCCAGAACGGAGAGGACCAGGCCGTAAGCGGCCATGCCCTGGTCTTTTTTCCAGAAAGCCATGCCCAAGAGAATCACCTGCGGATACATCAAAATCCGCTGGAACCAGCAGAGCTTGCAGGGTTCATAGCCGGCGATTTCCGAATAAAACAGGCTACCCAAAGTGGCCACTAAGGCCACGATAAAAGTCAGGAACAGGGATTTTTGATTAATAATTTCGGCTAAGGTTGATTTACCCTTAAAGACTGTCAGATTGACCAGCATGACGATAACGGCAATCTGGCCGATGACCGTCAGGTAGGCAAGTATTTGATTGACTATGGATATCATAAATTCATTGGGTTAACCCTGCGCTTTTTTAGCGCGGGTATTTTTTAAGAGTTTAATTTTTTTAGATTAAGATGCGGGGTAAAGTTCGCAGGCGGTTTTCTCGGCCAGCTTTGACAGGGCGATTTCGCCGGTCAGGCGCGAGCCGTCGGCGAATTCCCAGGTGGGATAACTTTCCACGTTTTTATCCTGACAGATTTGAAGCTGGCCCTGGCCGTTTGGCGTGGAACATTCCACGTAAGGCAGGAGTTTGTCCGAGCGGCCGAACATGGCTTTTTGAGCCTGGCAGTGGGAGCACCAGAAGGCGCCGTAAAAAATCGCGCCGTTTTCGCCCAGACAGCGGGCAAACTGGTCCAGCTCGCCCGGACGGCTGTCCAGATAAACTTTTAGGGCAATCAGGCCGACTATGGCCAGCCCAATGATTACCCAGATTATTATGTGATTGGTTTTTTTAGTCATATGCAATTCATTTTATCATAAGTCGGAAGCGTTTAGAAATTTTATTCTCCTTCGCCGGCGCAGCCATAAAGTTTTGCGCCCGCCGCAAATTAAAATATTTTCTCACCTATTCTTTATCAGTAAAAATTATAAGTCGATCAGAATACATTTTTTCGGCCTTATTCCAAATTCTTGTACAAGTAACGAGATTTAGATGCGCCCCGCTATCGCTTGAAGCAAATACATCGGAGGCATCTGCGTTCTTGCCATATATCCGAATCTCGCGGACAACAAAAATATTATTCGCCCCTTTTTCATCTTCAATATAAATTTTATCACCTTTGTTTAATTTATGTAAATTATCAAATACCGCCGGTATATTATTTTTCCAGCTGTAGTGTCCGGCAATAACGGCACTGCCATTCTCCCCGGGGCGTGGTCCGAAATTAAACCATGCTACTTCGGTGGGGCCTTTCGGTACATCCATTGCCCCATCGGGCGTTAGCCCTACAGGAATAACGGCAGAATCAACACCAATCTCTGGGATTTTGAGACGCACCGGCAACCCAACATTTGTTTGTTCTTGATTTTCCAGAGCGGCAACATTTTCAACAAGCAATGCCGAGCTGCCCCGGATTGAGTTTTTTGGGATAAAATACAAAAGGAGTGCCGCAAAGAGAATAAACTCAAAAAGAACAACTATTAACAGCGTTCGTTTTGATAAGATTTTTGGTTGCATAAGTTTTTCAAAAAGTTCTTAACCATAAATGCCAGACAAGAGCTTGTCTGGCATTTACTTACTCATTTTTTCTAATGCTTATTAAGCTGTTTGTTTTCTTCGAACAAAATAGAATAGGGTCAAAATTGTAAAGATGCCGGTAGGCACAATGATATTCCATGGAATATCATTTTCGCTAAGAGGAAGCCCCGTATTGGGCAGTTTAGGAACGACGGCATTCACAACAACGGTAGCGATTGCGAAATCTCTGGCTGTTAGGCCATTAGCTTTTCCACTCGCGGTGACTGTGTTCACTGTAGTTTTGGTAAGTTTTGTTTGACAGGTGTAGATCCATGTCTCGGTGACATCAAGCTTTGAATCACCATTCGTGTCACCAGAAATATATTTTACCGGACCGCACTTATCATCAATGAGGCGGACATTGGAGAGCGCAACTGTTCCCGGGTTGGTGACTTTATTGGTGTAGGCAATCATTCCCCCTCCGGCGGAAAGTACCAATGGGCTTGGAACTTTTGTAACATGGATCAATGGCGGCACTACTGGAATGCCAACAATGACCGTAGCGTTTGCGATATCAGTTGCGCTTATGCCATTCGCCCATCCAATCGTAGTGACTATATTTGTGTGAGTTTTAGACAGCGTCGTTGAGCAAGTGTATATCCATGTTTCAGCCACATCAAGTTTGTTGTCACTATTCGTGTCGCCGGAAATACGGACAATGGGACTGCAAGTATCGCCGACCATTGTTATATTAGTTACTGGAACCGTTCCAATATTGCGAAGTGTGTAGGTGTAAGCTATCGGGCCGGAACCGTTCGGCAGTGCCAGTGGGCTTGGTACTTTCACCACGTCAATGAGAGGGGGCACTGGTGATGAACCGCCACCTCCACCCGATGTGGGTGGAACTACTGGTGCTATATCGTCATTGGTGATAGTACAGGTTTTCACATCGCCCAACGCAAGAGTGATAGTGCCGTCTGTGGCGCAATTGCCACCAATAACAGATGTATAGCCGGAATCAGAAGTTTCAGAAACCGTGTGTAATCCTATGGTGATTGTGCTCGCAACTCCCGATGTTACGCTACCGCCGTCAATAAAGAGCGGGAAATCGGCAATCACTTTGGTGCCGCCATTGTCGTTGACGACTACTTTGTTCACGATAAGTTGGGGCGCGATATCGTCATTGGTGATAGTACAAGTTTTAGTTTCACCTGCCGCAATGGTTCCCGAACAATCACCGGAACCTGTCTGTAAATAGCCAGCGGGGACGACCGGCTCGGTTACTGCGTAAGCACCGGCGTCCAGTGTGACATCCACGCCAGCTTCAGAACCGGCAAAAGAAGGATTTAAAACATTAGTACCGGTTACCTCAATGGTAAAGTCAGAAGCAACCGCTGTCCCGCCATTGTCGTTGATTACCGTCTTAACGATGTGAAGGGTGGCGGGAACGCATGTTGGTCCCGAAATAGTGTTGTTGAGCAACGTTACATCGCCACCCAATGCTAAAGCCCTACCATTCAAAACTACATTGGCGCCGAAATGGACGCCAGTCCCGGCGATAATTGTTCCTACAAATGAACTTCCGTTAATGGTCGCTAAAGTGTTAACTTGCCAATGTACATCGCAAGCCCTAGCCCCGTTGATTAAATTAATCGAGCCGGAAGATACCAAATCACTGGATGCCCTAAATATATATATACCGGGACCATCGAGAGTAAGCACGCCACCGTTTAATCGTCCGGCTCCAATATCATAAACTCCAGTTGTTAGAGACAGACCATCAAGAACCGGGCCGATACTGGCCGTTGAACCCTGACCTGATATATTGTCATTCGCAGTAGAAAGATTGGCCTGAACAGCGGGATCTAAAATTGCCAATCCTGGCGCAACCCCATCGGTAGAGTATATTGTTCCACCTACATCCCCGGCAGTTAAGGCGGTAATTCCGGCACCGGTGCTATTTAACCCAACATCTCCGGATATAATTCCCGTCCCCGTAATCGCTGTTTGGGCGACGATGGAGAAAGCTGCCGCCGCGCCTAATCCCGGATCTGTAGCCGCAAATGTGGTAGAAGGTCCAGCTATCCCAAGTATAAGCGCAATACTCAATATAAATATTGAAACCTTGTTAATTTTTTTCATAGATTTTTTATTGTAATTAATTTTATTGGTTAAGTATGGTCGACGTCCATACTTATTTTAATATATTTGTTTTTAAATAGGTTATTTTTTGATTCGCGACCTCCCTAATAACTTTACAATGTCAACTGTCGTTAATCAGCCTATCAACGCTTACTTCAAGGGCTTTCGCAATCTTCTTTAATATATCAAGCCATGGGTTATTATTCTCGCCTTGTTCAATCTTAATAAATTATAACACAAAACATGATTATCCACAAAAAACAAAATTATTATGTGCGCATGGGCGGGTGGGGATTCCGCCATAGGCGGTCAGTTTCGTTCAAAAAATGTTCGAGTAGCAAATACTTTATGGTGCCCTCGGAAGGAACCCCGCAGAAAATTTCGCCCAAGGCTCAATTTATGCGGGGCGAGTCGAACCTTTTATTCCGTAATACTACTTCAGTAAAACTTATTTTTAAAAAAGAATGGTGCCCTCGGAAGGAATCGAACCTTCATTTTGGGCTCCGGAAGCCCACGTTCTATCCGTTGAACTACGAGGACCTATTTAAAATATTTAATGAATGAATTAGAATTTAAGGAATTCAAACTTTTCCGTTGCCCGCCAGGGGCGGGTCCGCCTTTGGCGGAAACTACGAGGACCTATTTAATGAAAGACGCGGGAGTCTGAATATTTTTATTGCCCGCTTCATGCCAAAGACAGATGAGCCTATGGCTAAAAAGATTTAAATTGCGGGAGGGGCCGTGGGTTCCGCGGCGTCTTCTTTTTTTTCTTTAAGCAACTTTAATCCCAAATAGGAAAGCGGCGAGTAAACCATGCCCATACCCACTTTAAACAGCCACCAGGGGATTAAGGTCAAAACTATCGTTTTAAACGAATAAACGCCGACAAAAGCAATACTGAACCACACCACGCTGTCCAGAAGTTGCCCCCAGAGGTTGGAAAGGTTTGACCTAAGCCAGAACCATTTGCCGCCAAATTTGGCTTTCAGGAAAAAGAAGGAAAAAACGTCCTGGTACTCGCCGATTAAAAAGGCGGCCAGGGAAGCCACGGCAAACCTTAAGGAGAGTCCGAAAATCTGGGCGTATGATTCTTTCATGAAAAAATCGGGAGAGTCGGGCACGACGTTGGCCAGCAGGTTAACCAGAATAAAAAGAGCGGTTGAATAAAAGCCCAGCCGCACGAACAGGCGGGCCGTTTTTTTGCCGTAGAGTTCGCCGACCACATCGGTCATCAAAAATACCGCCGGAAAAACAAAAATGGCGACCGAAAGATGGGTGCCGAACAGGAAGGGCATCAGCTTAATGCCCAGGGTATTGGAGGCGAACAAACAAGTCAGATAAATCGTTAAGGCGATGGTGAGTTTTTTGTTCATTGAGATTAGATTAATAATAAATGTTCTGGCGGAGGAGGTGGTCCCGCTAAGCGGGATAAAGATTCTCACTGCTTTTTAAATTGGCGGAGGCGGAGGGATTTGAACCCCCGAGACCCTTAAAAGGCCTAACGCTTTTCGAGAGCGTCCCGTTCAACCACTCCGGCACGCCTCCGTGAGTTATTATAAATTACAATTACTATGCCTACGATTATCCAGAATAAAATCGCCAAATCGTTTTTAAAATAAGGCACGTCCACCAGGCCATAGACAAGGAGGGCTATCATAGCGCAAGTTGAAGCCAGAGTCAATATCCTTTCTTTATTCATTATTCTTAATTCATTATTCTTAATTCTTGATTCTCTAATTATGAATAATGTCCGCCAAAGGCGGATGCGCCTCTGGCGCAAATTATGAATTAAGCGGAAAAAAATTACCAATATCCAAACAATTGAAATTAATCCCAATAGGCCGGTTTCCGTCCAGAAGTTTAAAAAGAAGTTATGCGGGTAAAGATAGATTTCCACGTGGGGGTTTTGGTGGAAAGGGGCCACGGCCGTCTGATAACCGGCCAAACCCGCTCCCAAAATCTGCCGGCCGGCCATCAGCTGATATGTTTCCCGCCACTGCTGGACTCTCATGTGCAAATCGGAAGGATTCAGCGGCAAGTGAGTTGATTGGACTTCCAGGTATTTGGCGGCAATCTTGTTTTTGACCGCGGGCGAAAAGTTCAGCCCCAGCACAACAACGGCCAGAATTATCAAAGCGGCCAGTCTGGTTTTTTTGTTGAAAGTCAGCCAAAAGAGCAGGCCGGCGATTAGGCCCAAAACTGCGCCGGTGGATTTGGTCAAGATAATGGTTAAAATGGCCAAGGCCAAGACCAAAATATCCAAATATTTATAGAGGCGTTTTTTTTCGGTTAAGAGATTGGCGATAGTCAAAAAGATAACGGGCAGGACAAACAGGGCGTTGGCGTTGGGATAGCCGAAGAAAGTGGTAACGCGCCGGGTGGCTGCTTCGGCCCAAAAAGGATTGGGAATCAACAAACCGGTAAATTTTTGAATCAGGGCAAACAGGCCGATGGCCAAAGTGGTCAGGCCCAGGCTGTAAATCACTTTTTTGATTTGGGTCGTGGTTTTTATATTATAAACGAACAGCAATAAAAACATTATCGCTTCCATAAAATAGGCTTTCCAAACGCCGGCCGCCGCCCGGAAATCCGGCGAAACAAAAATGGAAACGGTGGCGGCGATTAAAAACAGGATTAAAGGCAGGCGCAAAGAGGAAGGAACGGGGTTTTGGCGATTAAGGATTAAGGATTGAGGATTGAGGATATTTTTAATCCAGGTTAGGGGATTAAAAGTTAGATTTTTTTCTTTTTTAAGTTTGACCAGCCAGACGATAAAGGCCATGATAATCAGGCCTTCCAGCAAAGTGGCGGGCAGGCCGAAAATTGAATATCTGATTAAGTAAGCCGGCAGCAGGGCACAAATCAGATAAAGGCCCCAAGCAATATTTTGCCAGGCCAGATAAACGAAGATTAAATAAAAAACAATAATTAAGAGATAATAAATCATTTCAGTTTTAATAAATTAAAGAGGAATTTTTTGTCAATGCCGCCGATGGTTAGCATTAAAACAAAATAAATCAGCATGGCCAGGCCGATTAAAATCAAAACGTGCCAGGCGGGCAGAACATAGATAATCAAAGCCATTAAGCCGGAAGCCAGCAGGCTTTTAAAGAAGATTTGGAATTTGATTTTGACTTTGGTGGTTCGGTAAAAAATCAGCCAGGCAGTGATGACGATAAACAATTCAACTCCCACCGTGACCCAGGCCGCGCCGAAATAGGAATAGCGGGGAATAAAAATCAGATAGCCGATTAAGGATAAAACGGCGGCCGTGAAAAAATATTTGAGCATGGCCCGCTGTTTTTCCAGTATCACCAGCAGGTAGGTTAACAGAACGCCCAAAAAGATAATGCCGGTGGCCAAAATCAGAATAGCCAGCACTGCTCCGGAGGCGGCAAAGTCCCCGCCGGCAATCAAAATCATAATGGGTTTGGCCAGAGGCAGGGTGCCTAAAATCATGGGCAGGGCCAGCATGGCGAAAAAATCAAAAGTCTGCTGGACCGCGCTTTTGAATTTATCCAGTTGGTTGGCCAGCCAGGCCACGGTTAAAACCGGCATTACCAGGCCCATGAACATGTGCGGAAAAGTGGCGATGATTTCCAGGATTTTATAGGGCGCGCCGTAAATACCCACCTCGGCGGCCGGCTTAAACAGGGACAGAATGATAGTGTCGGCCCGGAAGTAAATCAAGTTGAAGACGATGCCCAAAGCGATCGGCCAGGCCTTTTTAAAAATCAATTTCCAGTAATCAAAATCAACTTGCCACCTGATTTTGACGTATCGTTTTACTAAAAACCACAGGATTATAAAATAGATGAAAGTATTGGCCACGTTGCCCCAGAGCAGATAGGGCAGATTATTTTTAAATAAGATAAACAGGATAATCGCGCCCAAAAAACCGGCCCGGCCCAGAACTTCGGCCAGGGCCACAGAACCCATTTTGAGGTATTTTTGGAAAACGGTGGTTAAAGTCTGGACCAAAGACATAAAGAAAAAGGAAATCGCCACGATGGCGCCGGAGAGCTTGACCACCAGCGGGTAAGGAAAAGCGAAAATCAAAATAATGCCGCCGCCGATGAAAATAACGGCGGAGATAACCCGCAGGGTAAAAATGTTGCCGATGATGTAATTTTCTTTTTCCGGCCGGGCGGAAATTTCTTTCAGGCAAATCAGGTAGAGGCCCATATCCACCAGCACGCCGAAAAACTGCATAAAAGCGATGGCGGTGGTGTAATGGCCGAAATCCTCCTGCCCCAGGTATCTGGTTAACAGGCCGATGGTTATAATGCCGAAAACCGTGCCGATGATTTTGCCCAAGATTTGCCAGGCGGTATTGGCCGCTATTTTTTGGGAATTTTCCATAAGCTGAAGTTATTTTACCCCGCACCACCTTTTTATTCAAGATAAAACCGAGGATAAATTCCTCGGTTTTTCCAAAGCGTTAATTATGGATTTGGCAGTTATTCCGCCGCTTTGACTTTATCCCAGACCTTTTTTTTGATTTCGGTTATCAGTTTGGGATTTTGTTTCAGGAAGTCTTTGGCGTTTTCCCGGCCTACGCCCAGCTTATGTTCTTCGTAGGTATAGCTGTTGCCGGATTTTTTAATCACTTCAAAATTAACTCCGGTATCTAAAACGTCTCCGGAAATAGAAATGCCTTCGTTATACATGATGTCAAATTCGGTATTTTTAAAGGGCGCGGCCACTTTATTTTTAACCACCTTGGCTTTGACGCGGTTGCCGATAACGATGTCGCCTTTTTTAATCTGGGCGGCTCTCCGGACTTCTATCCTGACCGAAGAGTAGAATTTTAAAGCCAGGCCGCCGGGAGTGGTTTCCGGATTGCCGAAGAAGACGCCGATTTTCATTCTGATTTGGTTGATGAAAATAACCACGGTTTTGGTCTTGGAAATAATGCCGGACAGCTTTCTTAGGGCCTGGCTCATAAGCCTGGCCTGCAAACCCATGTGGGAGTCGCCCATTTCGCCTTCAATTTCCGCTTTGGGCACCAGGGCCGCCACCGAGTCAATCACCACGACGTCCACGGCGTTGGAGCGGACCAGGGTTTCGGCGATCTCCAGGGCCTGTTCGCCGGTATCGGGCTGGGAAATCAGCATGTCGTTGATGTTAACCCCGATTTTTTTGGCGTAGTCCGGATCCAGGGCGTGTT
>DATDUR010000003.1:0-3198 GCA_035290305.1 Patescibacteria group bacterium | reverse complement strand
GTCTTCCAGGTTTTTAAAATGGCCGCGGTTTTTGCGTTCGTGAATAATCACTTTGGTTACGTGTTCGCCGACGTTTTTAATCGCCTGCAGGCCGAACCGGATGCGGGGGGTTTTTTGGGTTTCTTCGGAAACGACCATGGTAAAAATGGAATAACTTTCGTTGACGTCCGGCGGCAGGACCGCTATGCCCATTTTTTCGCACTCGGCGATTTCCAGGGCGACGCGGTCGCTGTTTTCGCGGTCGGCGGTCAACAGAGCGGCCATGAACTGGGTCGGGTAGTTGGCTTTAAGCCAGGCGGTCTGGTAGGAAATCATGGCGTAAGAGGCGGCATGGGCGCGGTTAAAGCCGTAGCGGGCGAAAGGCAAAATGTATTCCCAGATTTTTTTGGCCACCCGTTCGTTGACGCCGTTTTTGACCATGCCGGAAACCATTTTTTCTTCCTGGTCGTCGAGCAAAGATTTGATTTTTTTGCCGACCGCTTTTCTTAAAACGTCCGCTTCGCTGTAAGTAAAGCCGGACAGTTCCCGGGCGATTTCCATGATTTGTTCCTGGTAAACGGCGATACCGTAGGTTTTTTCCAGAATCGGCTTTAATTTGGGATGAAGATAGGTGATGGCGCGCCGGCCCTTTTTACCGGCGATATAATCGGCGATAAAGTCCATCGGGCCGGGGCGGTACAGGGAAATCATCACGATAATGTCTTCAATATTGGTCGGTTCCAGCTGAACCAGGTATCTTTTCATGCCCGAAGATTCAAGCTGGAAAACGCCGATGGTCTGTCCCTTTTTAAGCAGTTGGAAAGCCCGGGCATCGTTGGGGGGAATTTCGTCAATGTTAATTTTTTGGCCGGCGGTTTTGGCTATGATTTCCAGGGCCGTTTCAATGATGGTCAGGTTTTTAAGGCCCAAAAAGTCCATTTTAAGAAGACCGAGGTCTTCTATCGGATGAAGGGAGTATTGGGAAACGTTGGAGTTGTCGTCGGTGGAAGCGTGTTGGACAGGTACGTGGTTATCCAGCCTGTCCGGCGTGATTAAAACGCCGCAGGCGTGGGTGGAAGAATGCCTGGCCACGCCTTCCAGTTTTTTGGCGAAGTCAATCAGATTCTTGGCCTGGGGGTCGTCATCGTAAATTTGTTTCAAATCGGTCACGTTGGTTAAGGCGTCGTCCAGGTTCGTGAACATGGGAATCATTTTGGCCACCCGGTCGCAGTAAGCGTAAGAGATTCCCAGAGCCCGGCCGACATCTCTAACGGCCGCCCGGGCGGCCATGGTGCCGAAAGTGATAATCTGGGCCACCTGGTCTTCGCCGTATTTTTCGCTGACATAGGCGATGACCTGGTCGCGCTTGGTGTCGGCGAAATCCAGGTCAATGTCGGGCATGGTGATTCGGTCCGGATTTAAGAACCGTTCAAAAATCAGCTCAAAGGCAATCGGGTCAATGTTGGTGATGTTGCTAAGGTAGGCCACGATGCTACCGGCGGCGCTGCCTCGTCCGGGGCCGACCACAATCTCGTGATTTTTGGCCCAGTTGACGAAATCCTGGACAATCAGAAAATAAGAGGCAAAGCCGGTTTTTTTAATGACCGAGAGTTCGTAGTTCAGCCGTTCTTTGACTTCGGCCGCCGGTGAATCGCCATAACGTTTTTTTAAGCCCTGTTCACACAGGCTGGTAAGATAATCGTCGGCCGTCTGGCCGTTGGGCACGGCAAAATAAGGCAGCAGGACTTTGCCCAGTTCAATTTCCAGATTGCACTGCTCGGCGATTTTCAGGGTGTTGGCCAGAGCCTGGGGCAGGTGGGCGAAAGCGGCCTTCATCTTTTCCGGCGAAGTGAAAGAAAAATCCTCGCCCAGCATGGTCATCCGGTCGGTTTCCGCCTGCTTCTTTTTGGTCTGGATGCACAGCAGGATGTCCTGGGCTTCGGCATCATCGGGGTTGAGATAGTGGACGTCATTGGTGGCGATTAGCGGCAGGTTGAGTTTTTTGGAAAATTCCACCAGTTGGTCGTTGACCGTGGCCTGGTCGGGGATGTTGGGATTGTGCTGGAGTTCCAGATAAAAATTGTCGTCGCCGAAAGTGCTTTTGTATTTTAAAATCAGTTCCTCGGCTTTGGCCAGGTTGCCGCTTAAGATGGCCCGCGGCACCTCGCCTTGCAAACAGGCGGTTGAGGCAATCAGGCCCTCATGATGTTCTGTTAGAAGTTCCCAGTCTATCCTGGGTTTGTAATAAAAACCTTCCAGATGGGCCCGGCTGGTAAGCTTCAAAAGATTTTTATAACCCGCCTGGTTTTTAGCCAGCAGGATAAGATGGAATGATTTTTCTTCCAAACCGCCTTTTTTATCAAAGCGGCTGTTTGGCGCCAGATAAAATTCTTCGCCGATAATCGGTTTAATACCTTGCTTTTTGCATTGCTGGTAAAATTCAATCACGCCGTACATGGAGCCGTGGTCGGTCAAGGCCAAAGCCGGCATGCCGAATTCCTTGGCCTTTTTAACCAGTTCGGGAATTTTCGGCAGGCCGTCCAAAAGCGAGTAATGGCTGTGGGTGTGGAGATGGACGAACATTATTTTGGCTTAGGGTTAAATGGTTAAGAGGCCAGTTTCGTACGACAATAAGACGTTTGACGATACGGGCTTCGTTACCGGCCAACGCTAACCGTCGGCGTTATTCATTTTGCCTGAAAGACGGTTTTTTATCAAGGTTGACAAAAGTCCCATTTTTGAATATATTAGATTGATTCGCACTTAACAAAAGAAGTTTAAACAAGCCTTTTTAAGGAGGAAGTAATGGCCACGAGTATGTCTCACGAAACATCAGCCATGACCCCAATAGCAGTAGAGGTCAAAGAGGTTAAAACGGTCTGCGCCGGTTGCGGGAGAGTGCGTCTTCCGGAAAAAGACCCATTTGAACAATCGTCCTGGGTTCAGCTTGATATCGACACCCGCACCGATACAATCAACCGTCTCTCGCACGGCCTTTGTCCGGAATGCATGAGACGCTATTATCCGGACTATAGCATCGTGCCCAGGGAGTAAAAGTAATTGCGTCATGCAAAAATCCGTCCCGAGTCAAATCAAGGGACGGTTTTTATATGTTATAATATATCTATGAGAAAACAATTTATAATCTTGATTTTATCGCTTTTAATTTTGAACGGTTGTGTTTTTAGCGGACAACAGGCGGTTGAAACAATCACCAGT
>DATDUR010000002.1:0-3997 GCA_035290305.1 Patescibacteria group bacterium | reverse complement strand
ATTTTTTTTATTTTGGAATCTTCCAGAATCGGTTTAAGCTGTTTGAGCCAGCTTTGATTGGGCGAGGCCAGATAAAAGGCCCGGTCTTTTTGCCAGGCAAAACTTAAGCCCAAAAGTTCCGCCCGCCAGACGTTTAAGGAGGTGGTTTCGGTGTCCAGAGCGAATTCTTTTTGCCGTTTCAGCTCGCTTAAAAATTTTTTAAATTCAGCTTCATTATTAATCAGTTGATAATCAAATTTTTCATTCTTTTTTTCTTTAAACTCAAGAAATTCCATTTTAGTCTGCGAATGACTGTCAATTTCTTTGGGGATTTTATTGATTAAGCTTTTGAATTCCAGCTGCCTGAAAAGTTCCAGAGTTTTCTTTTCGTCCAGCCCTTCCATTTTGGTGTCCGCCAGCTTGAAGTTGGTGGGCAGGTCCGTCTGGATGGTTACGATTTTCCGGCTTAAGAAAGCTTCCTGTTTATGTTCGGCCAGCAGGTTTTTAATCCTGTCCGAAACTTTTGCCTGGTTCAGATTTTGATAAAGTTTTTCCAAAGAACCGAATTGTTTGATTAATTCGGCGGCGGTTTTTTCGCCGATGCCCTTGACTCCCGGAACGTTGTCGGAGGGGTCGCCCCTAAGAGCCTTAAAATCAATCAGCTGTTTGGGCTTCAGGCCGTAGCGTTCTTGGACGGCCCCGGCGTCATAAGTGATGGTGTCGGAAATGCCTTTTTTCAAAGTAAAGACTTCGGTGGAATCATTGACCAGCTGCAGAGTGTCCAGATCGCCGGTGACGATGACGCTATGTATTTCCGGATGTTTTTTACTAAGCTCGGTGACCACGGTGCCGATGACGTCATCGGCCTCATAGCCGGCTTTTTGGGAATCAATCACCGGCACGTTAAAAGCCGCCAGGATTTTTTCTATCCAGGGTATTTGTTCGTAAAGTTCGTCCGGCTGTTTTTTCCGCTGGGCCTTGTAGTCGGTAAATTCTTCGGCCCGCAAAGTCTTGCCCCGGCGGTCAAAGGCGGCGCATAAATAATCGGGCTTGAGTTCTTTGATGATTTTAAGCAGGATGGAAGTAAAGCCGTAAACGGCGTTAACCAGCAGGCCGTTTTGAGTGGTCATGGGCGGCAGGGCGTGCCAAGCGCGGTGCAACAGGGCGTTGCCGTCAATGATAATGAATTTTTTACGGGAAGACGTCATTGAAATTTTTTATAAGTTGTTTCGGACCGGCGTTCAATCGCCAAAATTATAATCTGGCCGTTCTTCGGCAAGCGATAAATGAGTCTCATTTTTCTTTTACGCGCTCTAAAAATATCACCGGCACCCTTTAGTTTTTTAACATCCAAATTTCGCCAGTTTTTGTTTTTTAGACATATCAAGATATCCGCGACAACTCGTTTTTCCCGCTCACCAAGTTTGTTTAAGGCTTTGGCGATTTTGTCCATAAATTTAAAGCCTGGTTAACAGCTCATCCAGCTGAACGCCGCCCTTTTTTATTTTGGTGAAATCAATCGCCTCTTCCCATTGTTCAACCTCCTCTTTTATGGGCGTAATTTTGAACAGGGGTTTTGATTGCTTCACCACGATAAAAGACCGCCCTTTTTGTATTTGTTTGGCAAAGCCGGACACGTTTTGTCTAAGCTCTTTTAGTCCGATGATGTTATCCATAGAGTTTTTTGCTTATTTGATTATCATAACAAGGTTATCAAAAGTTTAACTTTAAGTCAACTTTATCGGAACTGGATAAAAAAAGCACCCCGTTTAAAGACTTGGGGCGCTTGAATGTTTGGAGTTAACGCGGCAGTTTATACTGCTCCTTGGCCTGCTGCCGGTTGATTTTAATCGGCACTTCGCAATAGGAAACCCAACCGGATGTTTTAGTGCTCGGCTGGCAAGCGATTTCCCGAAAACCGAGCAACGTGGCTTTGGGATTAAGATGAAAATATCCCCTAAGCTTTGCTTTAGCTTTACGCTTGGCCGCCAGCGGATTGTCTCCAAGGGCGATATATTGCAGTTTATCACCCATGAAATATTCAATATATTCACCGGTCCTCTTATGAGGAATAGCCGATGATGATGGCGGCAAATTTTCCGCCATTTTATACAGCGGATTTGCCCGAAACACTTCCAGGCTAATCGGCTTGGGATTGAGCCAGGCCGTGCTGGTGTCCCGAACGTCTTGAACCCTCGTCTGGACGCCGCCCTCTCCGATAAACATCGGACCGCTGTTGTGGTATTTGTTCATGTCGCTGCCGGCGCAACCGAGGAGAAACATGGCCATCATCGTGACCATCAGAACAAAACTAATCTTGCGCATCTTGGTACTCCTTATGTTATGTAGGTTGGAAATGAACTACGGAATAAACAATCTTAATATAAAAAACGCAATTTGTCAATCAGTTTTAAATAACCTTGCCGATATTTTCTTTAATGATTGCCAAAGCCGCCTCGTGCATTTGCGGCCCGCCGGCAGAACTGGCGCAGCAGTCGGCCACCACAGTCACTTTATAGCCGGCATCAAAGGCAGTTCTGGCATTGGTTAAGACGCAGTTTTCCGTATCTATGCCGACTATGGTTAAGTCGGTAATTTTATTTTTCTTAAGATAATTTAAGAGTTTGCCGTCCAAAAAGGCCGAATAGGTGTTTTTAATAAAGACGTTGTCTTTTTTTATCCAGAGTTGCAGATTATTGACAATATCGGTATAGGGCGGTTTGGAGCAGGCCGTGTAATTGAATTGCCTGACAAAATTGCTGTCCGGCGTGTTAACGAATTTGGTGAAGGCGATAACCGGAAAATCGCCGCCTTCAATCAGCCGGATAATGTTTTGGGGAATATTCTGCGTCCATTTGTTGATGAAGTAATTCTGGACGTCAATGATAAGTAAAGCGGTTGTCATATTCATATTATATCACTATGCCTTGATTTTTGAAGTTTAATTTGTTATATTCAAGCAGAATTACGGCCTGGTAGCCCCCGCAGAAGCTCGCCACTAAAGCGCCTTGCTCTGGCGGGGTTTAAAGCATATATAAAGATAAATTTATCTTTCTATTGGCCACGTACCCAAGTGGTTAAGGGAGCGGTCTGCAAAACCGCTATTCACCGGTTCAAATCCGGTCGTGGCCTCCAACAAGATAAATTTATTTATAATAAAAGTAGCGACGCATAATTATGCGTCGCTACTTTTTAATTAAGATTAATATATTTCTACCGTAGTCCAGACTCTGCCGAATTGAACGGCTTCAGGGTAATCCTTCATCCAGATGTCGGCCGCCTGATAATATCTTTTATTCATGCGGTCGTGGACGATAAAGACTTTATTGCCGAAGAGTTCGGGAAATCTGATTTTGGTGCCGAAAGGCAAATTCAGAAAGTTGGTGGCGATAATGTCTTCAACGTTTCTCTGGCACAGGTCCAAACCCGAAGCGGTAAGGCAGGGAGTGCTGTCGGTCTGGCCGACATGGCTGTTATAAGCCGAGACCCAGATTTTGGCGGCCAGCCAGGGTTCCCGTTCCTCGTTGTTTAGTGGCAGATGACGGCCGGTCGGATATTTTTTTAAGATTTCCGACTTGCCGGCCATAAGCGGCAGCTGGGGCGTTTGCGGGATGTCCACGGCATTGATTGATTGGGCCAGGGTAAAATGGGGCAGGCTTAAATTCAAGACCATGACAATCAGCAAAACCGGCATGATTTTTCCGGCCAGATAATCAATTTTATTCAATGAATTCAGCAGATTTTTCAGTAAAATAGTCATATTATTTAACTCGCCTTCTTGGCGATTTAAGTTTCTTAAATAAAAATAATCCCTATATTAAAGGGAAATTTTATACTATATAATAGCAGATTATCGTTTTTTTGTCAAGATGGCATTTTTGGGCATTCCCACCCAAATGGTACAAAGATATATAATACAGTTGTCTAACCATTAATCTTTGTACTATTATGTATCTACTAAAGCAGGTCCCTTCGGAGGCCCAGATTAAGAAGTGTTTGCGAAAAGCTGTCTTTGGTA
>DATDUR010000001.1:0-3306 GCA_035290305.1 Patescibacteria group bacterium | reverse complement strand
CGGCGGGTCCGATGACAAGCCGGTTTCTATGGCATAAATTTTATCGGACAATTCCTCATAGCATTCGGCGATGGAATCAAAGCCGGACTTGGAGCCGAAAATGGCAAACCAGGGCGTCCAGGCATGAGCCGGAATGGTCAGATGATTGGCGTCAATCCCCAGACAAATTTTAAACAGTTCTTTGGCGGACATGCCGATAATCGGCCGGCCGTCGGACGCCAATTTACAGCCCCGCTCCGTTAACTGCTGATTCAACTTTCTGACAAAATCAAGGTTGGGCGCCAAGACGCAAATATGCAGACGCCGAGTAGAACCGCCCTGCGAATAAATGCAGGCAATCTCGTTGGTCAGCATGAATAAGGCGCCGGAATCGGAACCCTTGAGTTTATACAAGCCCGGATAAGCTTCCTCCAGTTTGCTTTCAATTTCCTTAAACCAGGCCGGATGACAAAAATCACCCGTGCCGACAATGGTGATGCCCTTGATTTTGGCCCACCGGTCAATGTTCTCCAAAGTTAAATCTTTGGAACAGGCCCGGGAATATTTGGAATGAATATGCAAATCGCAAATATACGGCATAAGTTTAGCCGGCATCGCTTTCTATTATCCCCAAAATTTCTTTCTGCCTGGCTTTAAGTTCAGCTTTGGTTTTGGCCTCCACCGTAACTCTAAGCAAGGGTTCGGTATTGGATGGCCGGACATTGAACCACCAATCGGGAAACTCCACCGTCAGGCCGTCGATTTCATCTTTAAGATTATCCTTAAAATGTCGCCGGATTTTAGCCAATTTGCCGGTGATGTCGTCAACCTGAAGATTAATTTCGTCGCCTTTTTGATAAAACTCATAGTCGGCGATAATGGCCGAGAGCGGGCGTCCGTCTTCGGAAATGGTTTCTAAGGCCAAAACCAGGGCGATATAAGCGTTATCGGAATAAAAATTATCCCTGAAAGCAAAATGGCCGGAAACTTCCCCGCTCATAATGCCGTCTTCCTCAACCATATGCCTGGCCAGATTCATGTAGCCGACCTCGCTGCGGATGGGGCGGCCGCCCCACTTGGCCACCAGTTCTTTGACCGCGTGAGAACAGATTAAATTATAAACGATGCCGGCGCCGGGATTCTTTTTCAGCATGGCTTTGGCCAAAAGCAATAAAGTCAGGTCGCCGCGGATAAAGCCGCCTCGCTCGTCAATCAGAAAAAAACGGTCGCCGTCAACGTCAAACATCACGCCTAAATCTGCTTTAGTTTCCAAAACTTTGGCGCTGGCCTTGGCCCAGGCGCCGGGCGAGAGCGGATTAGGGGAACGATTGGAAAAATCGGCGTCTAAATCGGGAAATAACCGGATAACGTCTCCGGGCAAGCGCTTAAAAAGTCTGGGAATCATCAGGCCGGTCATGCCATTGCCGATGTCTATAACTATTTTAAAAGGTTTGATTTTATCAAGATTGACAAAGGAAAGAATATGCTCCAAGTGTTCGTCAAAAATATCTTGCTTCAACAATCGCCCCGCGGCTAAAGTTGCTTGGGGCAGAGTCTTAAGCCGTTTAACTTCCCCCCAAAGCTGCTGGCCGCTGATGAATTCAAAACGCTTCGGCCTGGCCGGCTCCCTGGCGGTAAGTTTAAACCCGCCGTATTCAGGCGGATTATGGGAAGCGGTGGACATCAAGCCGCCGTCATAGCCGTAATGACCCATGGCAAAATAATAATCGTTGGTGGAAACCAGGCCTAAATCCGCTACGGTCGCGCCCCGGCTTAAAAACTGTTTCACCGCCGCCCGGGTTAAAGGCTCTGAACTTTTTCTAAAATCGCGGCCGATGACAATTTTTAATTTTTCAGCCGGCCGGTTCAGTTTTTTTTCCAATAACCTTAAAAAGGCGCAGGCAATGTATGCGGCGGCGGTTTCGTTGAGCTTGCCCGGATAAATGCCCCGAATGTCATAAGCTTTAAAAATTGATTCGTCCAAATTCATAAGTTTAAAAATTCTTTTAACTGTCCGTGCAATAAGGGATTGGAAACGGCCACTCTAACTTTAGCCGTGCCGGTTTTATCCAGATTGATGATTTTAGCGCCGGCCTGCTCGGCGATAAAGATGGAGCCTTTCTGGCTGTTTAACTCGCTGGTACCGCTAAAATCTACGTAGGCGTCAAAGGCGCCGCTGGCCACCAGACATTGGCCCAACGAACCAATCCTGAAAGTTTCCAGCTGTCCGGCCAGCCGGCCGAGTTTTTTTATCAGGAAAAAATGGCTCTCAAACAATTCATCTTTTTCCGGCAATTCCACGAAAATATAAGCCTGGTCCAGTTTTTCCACCGGGGAAACTTTAACGGGCAGGCCGTTTAAAAAAGAACCCCGCCCCCGCTCGGCAAAAAACAATTGTCCGGCCGAGGGATAATTAACACCGGCAAAAATAATTTCTTTTTTGCATTCAACCGTAAGACTAAGGGTGTAAATCGGAATATTCTTAAAAAAATGGCTACGGCCGTCCAAACCGTTAATCGTCCAGACGTAATCCCCCCGCTGGGCGATGTTTTTATCCGGATGATGAGTAAAAATCAGCCCGTGCCCGGGGAACAGACTGACGATGCCTCCGGCCATAATATCTTCAACCTGGTTAAGCAGGGAATCTTTAAGATAGTCCAGATCTTTATGGTAAACATTCTTAAAGGCAAAAAAATTGTTTTCCAAAAACCGGCCGCCCTGGCTTAATAAAGATAACGTCAAATTTTTAATTTTTTTCTCGTCCGCCATAATTAAAATTTCTTGACCAATAAATCTTCCGTCTTTCTGTTAAAACCGAGCTTTTCATACAAATGCCTGGCCGCGGGGTTGGCGGTGGTAAGCTTCAGCTGAACCAAGCCCTTGGCTTTGGCTAACCGCAAAATAACCTCCAGCAACCTGGCGCCAATGCCTTGATTCCGGCGGGTTTGCTCCACCACCACCTCTTCCACCCAGCCCATCAAGCCTTTGGAAGGAATAACGTACCAAACCAAACCGGCAAAACCGACCAAACCAGCGCCCTCCTCGGCCACAAAATACTGGCAGTTTTCCGCTTGCGCCAAATTCTCCAGCCGTCCGGTTAAATTTTCCGGCTCAATAATGTTTTGAGTTAACTGTTTTATCAGTTCCGCCGCCAAAGCGGCATCCGACTTTTGTAATTTTCTTATGGTCATCAATCACCGGTTTTAATTAATGATTTTTAATTCTTCGGCTGTTTGAGCGATAAGCTCAATGGCCCGGGACAGCTCGGCTCGGCTGTGCGCCGCGGAAATCTGCACTCTTAGCCTGGCCGTTCCTTCGGGCACCACC